>CBDUSG010000124.1:0-7783 GCA_965369575.1 uncultured bacterium
GCGGCGCCGCGCTTTTCGTCGAATCGCCGGGCTATCATGGTCGAGATAGGTATGTAGGTGTTGGAGGCGCTAGCGAACGACGACAGCGTGAACAGCAGATACATGTGCCACGTCGCCGTCATGCGAGCGATGAGAAACGTTGCGACGATCTGAGAAATTGTGCCGATCAGCATCACCCTGCGCGGGCCGTACTTGTCGGTCCAGATGCCCGCCAGCGGCGAAAAAGCGGCTCCGGTCAGCGCCCATATAGTGACCGCGAATGTCAGCTTCGTCATGCTCCATCCGAGATCCTCCCGGATCGTGGTTAAGTAGACGGGAAACACGTACCAGCCGATTCCCGCCGCCACCGTCAGGCACAAAAAGCCCGTGGCCACCGCATACCAGTCTTCGGACGAGTTCGATCTTTTCATTCGGTTGACTCCGTGGTTCGTTCCGCCCGGGTGGAGCTTCTGCTCTCATGACCGACGGCGCCGATCATCTTTTCCGGCAGAAGCCGAAAGGAATGCATAAGGGGCAGGAAAGGCTCGAAAAGAAAGTGCTCCGTTATTTCCCACTGGCCGGAGAATCCGATAATCACTCGTGAACTCACGAAAGTTTCAGCGCGTCCTGCATCGTATAGAAACCGGCTGACTGACGGACGATAAACCTGGCCGCCCTCAGCGCTCCTCGGGCGAAATTGTCGCGGCTGTGGGCGCGGTGCGAGAGTTCGATTCTCTCGCCCCGACCGGCGAAAAGTATGGTGTGGTCGCCCGCGATGTCGCCGCCGCGAACCGCGTGTATGCCTATCTCGCCCTCGGGCCTGGGGCCGATGATCCCGTGCCTGCCGTAAACGGCGCTCTCTGCGAGCGTCTTTTGCCCGGCCTCGGCCATGGCCTCGCCCAGCATGAGGGCCGTCCCGCTCGGGGAGTCCTGTTTCTGGTTGTGATGCGCCTCTATTATCTCTATGTCGAAATCGTCGCCCAAAACTTTTGCGATCCGCTTTGAGACTGCCAGCAGGACGTTGATGCCGATGCTCATGTTTGCCGCCACGAGGACCGGCACGTGCTGGCTCAGCCGCTTTATCTCGTCGGTCTGCTCCGCGGTCAGGCCGGTCGTGCCGATAACAAGCGGCTTGCGGTCGGCGTGCGCGTCGCGAACGCAATCGAGCGTCGCATCCGGCGTGGCGAACACGACTATGCACTCGACGTCGTTGATAGCCTTATGCACGCTTCCGACGAGCGGCACGTCGAGATCGGGAATGCCGAATAGCCGGCCGAGGGGCTGGCCGACACCGGGATGTCCCGGGTATTCTATGCCGCCTGTGACCAGGAATTCCTCATCCTCGCACGCCAGCTCTATTATCCGGCGGCCCATCCGGCCGCACGCGCCGAACACTCCTATCTTGAGCGCCAATTTTCGTGCCTCCGTCCTTTTCAGGTTTCCAGCAGCCCCAGGTCTTCGAGCACCGCCTTGAGCCCGGGTTCGTTCTCGGGCGAAAGGATCGTCAGCGGCGGCCTGATCTCGTTCTCGATAAGGCCCATCATGCTGAGCGCGCGCTTTACCGGGATCGGGTTCGTCTCGCAAAAGAGCGCCTTGAACAGCGGGATCAACTCATAGTGGATGCGCTGCGCCTCCTCCATGTTGCATTCGTTGAAGTCGTCTATAAGCGCCTTCACCTCGGCGGGCGCCACGTTGGCGGCTACGCTGACGACGCCCTTGGCGCCTACGGCCATCATCGGCAGCGTGAGCGAATCGTCGCCGGAGAGCACCGTGATGTCGCACAGGCCGAGCACGGCGCTCACGCGGTCGACGCTGCCGCCCGCCTCCTTGAGCGCGACGATGTTCTCGACCTTCGACAGCTCGGCGACGGTCTCCGGAGCAATGCTTACACCCGTGCGGCTCGGCACGTTATAGAGCATTATCGGCAGCCCTATCGAGGCGGCTTTCGTGTAGTGCTCTATCAGGCCGCGCTGCGTGGGCTTGTTGTAGTATGGCGTGATCATCAGCGCGCCGTCGACGCCGGCATCCTTCGCGCGCCGCGTCAATTCGAGCGCTTCGCTTGTGCTGTTCGAGCCGGTGCCGGCGACAATCTTCGCGCGCCCGGCAACCGAATCGACCACGATATTGATTACCCTGATCTGCTCGTCGTGGGTCAGCGTCGCCGCCTCGCCCGTGCAGCCGCAGGGACAGATGACATCGGTACCCCTGCTCAGCTGGAACTCGACGAGGCCGGGTATCTTCTCCACATCAATTTCGCCGTTTTTGAACGGTGTCGCAAGCGCCACCATTGAACCTGTAAACATTATCGGCTCCTCTGAATGTGTTCAGCGCCCATGTGGTTTGAATCCGTCAGAACGGTTCGTTTTTCTGCGCCCTGTTCTCGAAGCGGACCCGATCTCCGAAGAAATTCAGGTTGACGGTTCCCGTCGGCCCGTTTCGCTGCTTGACTATGAGCACCTCGGCCTTGTTCAAAAGGTTTTCCGGCACCTCGGTGCCGCTCGGGTTCTGGAGCCGGTGATAGTATTCCTCGCGATACAGCATGAGTACGACGTCCGCGTCCTGCTCTATCGCGCCCGACTCCCTGAGATCTGCCAGCTGGGGCCGGTTCTCTTCGCGCCTTTCGACGGCGCGACTGAGCTGCGAAAGCGCGATCACCGGCACCTCAAGCTCGCGCGCCAGTGACTTGAGATGGCGCGAGATTATGGCGATCTCCTGCTGCCTGTTGTCGGCGCGCGCGGCGCGTTCCTCCATGAGCTGCAGGTAGTCGACCACTATAAGGTCGAGCCGTTCCCGCGCCTTCAGCATACGCGCCTTTGCCCGGATCTCCATCGCCGAGAGGCTGGGCGAATCGTCGATGTAGATTCTGGCCTGCGCAAGATTGTTGGCCGCGTCGGTGAGGTAGGGATAGAGATCGGAATCAAAATAGCCCGTCTGCAAATCCGTAAGGCCGAGCCTGTTCGTGCGCGCCTCGGAGCAAAGCATTCTGAGCACGAGCTGCCGCTTATCCATCTCGAGACTGAATATGGCGACCGCTTTTCCCTCTCGGACGCCCGCGTGCTGGGCGATGTTCATCGCGAAGCTCGTCTTTCCCATCGAGGGGCGCCCCGCCACTATTATGAGATCGGAGGGCTGAAGCCCGCGCAGTATAACGTCTAGGTCGACGAAGCCGGTAGGCAGGCCCGTGACCTTGCGTGGATTCTTGTGTAGATCGTCGACCCAGTCGAACACCGGACGCACAAGCTCTTCCACGGACACGATCGAGGTCGTGATGCGCCTTTCGACTATGTCGAAGATGCGCTTTTCCGCCCTGTCGAGCACCTCTTCGACCTCGGGGCCCTCACCGTAGGCGTCTGTCATTATCTCGTTTGCAGCCGTCAGCAGTTCTCTCAGCCAGGCCTTCTCCAGCACTATCCGCGAATAGTATTCGACGTGGGCGATCGTCGGCACCATGTCGAGCAGCTGGGCGATATAGGTGGCGCCGCCGACCTGCTCGAGATCGCCGGCCTTGCGCAGGCTTTCCGAAAGGGTGACGGGGTCTATCGGCGAGCTGTCGTTATAGAGGTCTAAAACGGCACGGAATATGCGGCGGTGGGCCTCGTCGTAGAAATGGCTCTCGCGAAGTTTCTCGACGGTCTGCCCGATGGCGCGCTCGTCGAAAAGCATCGCTCCCAGCACGCTCTGCTCGGCCTCGCGGCTGTGGGGCGGCACTTTCGCCGCAAGAGATGTCTCTTTCGTGGCCACGTGAAGGTCCCTGGAGGAAGCCGTCCGGCATCATTCGCCGTGAAAACGCACGGCGGTTGTCTCAGAAGACGCAAACCGAATCGCGGGCGGCCGTCGGGCTCAGGCTTTGACAACCCAGACTTTGAGCTTTGTCTCAACTTCGGCGTTGAGTTTAATTGGAACGGTAAAGACGCCCAACGACTTTATCTGCTCCTCGAGATGTATCCATTTCCGGTCGATCTCGATGCCCTCTTTTGCGAGCGCTTCCGCGATATCCATGGCGGTAACCGACCCGAAGATTTTGTCTTCTTCTCCGACCTTGACCGATATCGTGCATGAGGCTCCGTCGATCCGCCCGGCTATCTGTTTGGATTCCTTGAGGAGTTTTTCTTTCTTGTCGTTGAGAACTTTTATTTCGTGCTCGAGTCGTTTCATCTGCCCGGCATCCGCCCGAACGGCAAGGTTGCGCGGGATAAGATAGTTGCGCGCATAGCCGTTCTTCACCTCGACCACGTCGCCGGCCTTGCCGAGCTTCTTGTCGTCTTCCCTGAGTATGACCTTCATTTATTTTCCTTTCCGATTTTCCTTTCCGAGAGTTGCGAGCCGGGGACGCCGGCGGAGAATCGGAGACGCTCGTGCGGCGCCGCCCGGCCTGCCGCACGCTCCGCCCGACGGATGGGTTTCACTCGATGGCCTGCAGCGGATCAGTCGGCGGTAAAAGGCAAAAGCGCCACGATGCGCGCGCGCTTGATGGCCCGGCCGAGGGCGCGCTGATGCTTCGCGCAGTTGCCCGAGATCCTGCGGGGGATGATTTTCCCTCGCTCGGTCGTGTAGTGCTTCAGCTTGTGGACGTCCTTATAATTGATGTCGGCCACGTCGACCTTGTCGGCGCAGAAGCGGCAAATCTTTCTTCGCTTGTGGGTTTTCTTTACTCTAGCCATTTGTTCTGTACCTTTGCTCCTTTATCGAAGTTCTTCTGTTCTCAAAACGGTATGTCGTCGGGCTCTTCCACAGGGGGCGGAGGCGCTGATTCGGCCCCGCGCGACGGCGCGGCCTCGCGGTCGTCCGCCCATTCGAGGAATTGTACCCGGTCCGACAGCACCTCGATGGCTGATCTTTTCTGACCGTCTTGCGTCTCCCAGCTCTTGCTCTGAAGGCGGCCGTCGACGAAAACCGGCGACCCTTTGCGCAGGTATTCCACGCAGCTCTCGGCCCTCTTGCGCCAGACGGTCACGTTTATGTAGCAGACCTCCTCGCGCTTTTCGCCGTCCTTGGGAAAGATTGTCGTATTAACCGCCAGCCGCAGGGTCGTGACCGCAACGCCTGAGGGGATATAGCGTAGTTCGGGGTCCTGTGTGAGCCTCCCTGCGAGGAACACCTTGTTGACATCTATCATGCTGAGCTTTGCCATCGCCCCGCCCCCCCGGTTAGCCTGCCGCGGTTTTCGTGCTGTCCAATCTTATCGTCTGATGCCGGATCACCGATTCGCTGAGCATGAAGTGCCTGGCAAGAAGTCCGACAACCTCGCCCGGCGCCTCGATGTCCAATTTAACGTAGATGCCTTCCCTGAGCTTCTGTATCTCGTAGGCGAGCTTTTTCTCGCCCCAATTGTCGAGCGACAGGATGATGCCGCCGTTGCGGGTCACCTGCTCCTGCGCCTTCTCGGTCGCCTGGGCGACAATCTCTTCGGACGCGTCCGGCCGAATTATGAAAATTACTTCATACTTGTTCAATGTTTCACCTCCACGCGCAGCCCGCCGCCGGGCTGCAAGTCGGCATGTATTGTATCATACACGATTGCGGCTGGCAAGCACATTTAATCAATGAGCCGCAGCCGCGTTCGGGGCAATATTTTCTCCGCGCAAAACCGCGTGGAGCCTCTCCGGCCGCGCCGGGGAGAGCGAAGACAGCCCCCTGTCGCCGCCGAAGGCGACGGAGGCCGTCTCTCGAAACGATTCACGGAGGGCCTGCTCAGCGACAAGCTCGCGTCCGCGCGCGATTTATTCCGGATGCGCCCGGGACGGTTTTCCTCAGAGCGTAACAAACAACGGCGCCAAAACGAGCGATATGACCGCCATCAGCTTGATGAGAATGTTGATAGACGGGCCGACGGTGTCTTTGAGCGGATCGCCGACCGTGTCGCCGATGACTGCCGCCCTGTGTGCGTCGGAGTTTTTGCCGCCGACATTGCCGTCCTCGATGTATTTCTTGGCGTTGTCCATTGCGCCGCCGCTGTTGGCCATCTGGATGCCCAGCATCACGCCGACAACCAGCGCGCCGACGAGCATGCCCGCAAGACCCGCCGGGCTCAGCACGAAGCCGACCACGACGGGCGCCGCTATGGCTATGGCGCCCGGCACCAGCATGCCCCTGATCGCGCTCCGGGTGCTGATATCGACGCATTTCGTCGAATCAGGCTCTGCTTTGCCCTCCATCAGGCCGTCGATTTCCCTGAACTGGCGCCTGACCTCGGCGATCATCTCGAACGCGCATTTGCTCACAGCGCCGAACAGCAGCGAGGAGAAAAGGAACGGCAGCATGCCGCCTATGAGCAGGCCCGCCATCACTCTCGGGTCGGTGAGCCGGACATCCAGCAGGTTGGCCGAGCCAAGGAACGCGGTGACCAGGCTCAGCGCCGCGAACGCGGCCGAGCCGATCGCGAAACCTTTCCCTATGGCCGCGGTCGTGTTGCCGACGGCATCGAGGTTGTCCGTGATATCCCTGACGCTGCTATCGAGCTTGGCCATCTCGGCTATGCCGCCCGCGTTGTCGGCGACCGGGCCGTAGCTGTCGACCGAGACGATCATGCCGGTCGTGGCGAGCATCCCGAGCGAGGCGAGCGCGACGCCGTACATTCCTGAAAGCTTGTACGAAACGATCACGGCGGCGGCCAGAACTATTGTCGGCATGGCCGTGCTCATCATGCCGACGGCCATCCCGCCGGTGACGGTGATCGCCGGCCCGCTCTCGCACGATTCGGCCAGATTCTTGACCGGCTTATAGTCCTTCGATGTGTAGTATTCGCTCGTAAGGCCTATGATCACACCCGAGATGATCCCCGCGATGTTCGCCCAGAACGGCCCCATCTTCCCATAGGTGCCGAACATATCGGCGAACTCGGTTCCGATCGTTCGCACGATGAAGAAGCTTGCGACAATTGTCAGAGACGCGGCGACATATGTCCCGTTCATGAGAACAGATTGTGCGTTCTTGCCGCCGCTCAGCTTTACGTACATCACTCCGATTATCGAGGCGAATATTCCCGAGCCCGCGATGAGAAACGGTATCAGCGTCAATCGCGTGTATTGATCGCCCGTGATGTAGGCCTCGGTGGCGCCTCGAGCGAGAGAGAGCGAAAACGCTATGGCGACGCTGGCGATGATCGCCTCGACGAAGCTCTCGAGCAGGTCGGCGCCGAGACCGGCCACGTCGCCTACATTATCGCCCACGTTGTCGGCGATGACGGCCGGGTTGCGCGGGTCGTCCTCTGGTATTCCCGCCTCGACTTTGCCCACGAGGTCGGCGCCCATATCGGCGCCCTTAGTGAATATTCCGCCGCCCGAGCGCGCGAAAAGCGCCACGAGGCTCGCGCCCATCGCGTAGCCGTTTATGTAAACGGGCTCCCGGAATATGAGATAGACTATGCAAAGCCCGATAAGCGCGAGGCCGACCACGCTCATGCCCATGACCGCTCCGCTGGAAATGGCCACGTCGAGGGCTCCGTTGAGGCCCTTCGTTCTTGCGGCCTCGGTCGTGCGGGCATTCGCTCGCGTCGCAATACTCATGCCGATGTATCCGGCCAGTGCCGACACTAGGGCGCCGATAACAAAGCAGACCGCCGTCTGCCAACCGAGGTCTATATTTTTGCGAATAAACGGCGCAATCGTGATCAATATTCCTATAACTACCACGAAGGTAAAGACATAGGAATATTCACGCTTCAAGAATGCCTTTGCGCCCTCCTGCACGAGGCCCGATATCCTCTGCATCCGCTCGTTGCCGGGGTCCTGTTTCAAAATGTACCACGCAAGATACCAGACGAAAAGCAACGCGGCCACGCCTGAAGCGAGCGCGAAGTAGATAC
>CBDUSG010000125.1:0-7682 GCA_965369575.1 uncultured bacterium
GCTTCAGCGTATTTCCAGAAAGTTTCGTGTGTGACGGGGCGGGTTTTGGGCGGGAGATCATCTCCCACCCTGACGGAATCGATTGTCAGTTCTCCCACGACCTCAGCCTCCTTTATGCATTACACCTTGACGCCTCGCTCGCCCTCGAGAAACTTGCGGATGCCCTCCTTCGTCTCCGGAAGGATGAGCGTGGCGATCCACGTCGCCTTCTTCACGTTGTCCTGATTGTAGTAGTCCGCCTGGTACTGGAGGTAGTACTTGCCCCTCTTTACATACCGGTCGTGCGGGCGCATCTTTATGTGAATCGTTTCCCCCACCCGGAACGGCTCGTGCAGCTCGATATCCTGGCCCGGATTCCGCGCGCCGGGCGTTCTCACCCAGTTGCCGCGCCCCTTGACGCCGATGCACCAGAATCCTATCTGCGTGATGAAAAGCGGGTGCGGAACGAGTTCGCCATAGGGCGAGTTCTTCGCATGGCCCTCGTCGTTCATCAGAGGGTTGTCGTCCAGCACCGCTTCGGCGTAGAATTTCATGTCTTCGGCCTTGATGTCGAAAGTGCGTTCGCCCGGTATCTCCTCCTCGGAGTCGAAATCGATTTCATCCCATGCTTCATAACATTCGGCGTCTTTGAAGAAGTCCGTATCAAACTGTCTGTGCTTTTCCGTCCTGAAAAATCGCTCGAAACCCTGCCGACTCATCTTTGACCTCCCTGCCGGATATTTTTGATCTGTGCGCTCAGGGGCGCTGCTCCCCGTGACAGCTTAATCCATATCATGGCCGAATAGCAACCCCGGTAAAACCGGAATGGATTCGCCGACTCCGATTGTGCAGAGCGCAATAGTGAAGCGGCGCGACGCCGCGACAGCACAAGATCATGATCGGGCGAAGAGGCGCTCCGGAGATGAGCCATTCTTGACTTCGCCCGACTCTGTTTCATATAATTCCCGCGCATCCGCCGAACCCCGCGAATCCACGGAAACCTCCATGCGAGGCGGCAAAAAGAGCGACAGAATATGCTTCGAGACATTTTGTAAAGGCAGAATCGACATCATGAACGAGGCTTCATCGAGCCAAAAACCGGAGACTCCCCCAGGGGAAGGCTCTGTAAAGACGACCCGGCGAAGGATTCGCTCGGGAGAACGGGCCTTATTTTTTCTTTTTTTCTTCCTGTCCGGCGTATGCGCGTTGACTTACGAAATAGCATGGACTCGAAGATTGACGCTGATTTATGGGAACACGGTTTATTCGATCAGCACCGTTTTGGTCGCTTTCATGGGCGGGCTCGCTCTTGGAAGCATGATGTTTGGAAGGCTCATTGACAAAAAGGACGATCCCGTTCGCATCTACGCGTGGCTCGAAATCGGCATAGGCGTTTCGGCGCTCGTTTTACCGCTTGCGCTTTCCGCTCTCAATCCCGCCTACATTTTTCTTTACAGACAAGTGGGCGCTTCGAATTACGCCCTGAATTTTGCGCGATTCGCCCTCAGCGCGGGCGTCCTGGTGATTCCGACAACGCTCATGGGCGCCACCTTGCCCGTGCTGTCCAAATTCATAGTTTCGCGCATCGACAAACGAGGTCTGGGAATCGGCTCTCTATACGCGGTCAACACGCTTGGAGCCGTTTTCGGATGTTTCCTCGCAGGCTTTATTCTGCTTGGGTGGATCGGCATATCGAGATCGGAACAATCGGCAGCCTTCATCAATATTGCCATCGGTCTGATGGCGTTTGTCCTTTATAAGCGACGCTCGCACAATCTTTCGGATTCCTCTGAATCGGCTTCCGTCGAAGAGACGGCCGAGGAAACAGGAGACGGGACAGGCTACTCAAAAGGAGCCTTGTCGCTTGTTCTCATAATATTCGGGATATCGGGCATGCTCGCACTGGCCTATGAGATTCTCTGGACTCGCATACTGATATTTCTTCTCGGAAGCTCGATCTATTCATTCTCGATGATTCTGGCGGTTTATCTGCTCGGTCTCACGGCTGGAAGTCTCATGGCGGCCGGAATCGTCGACCGGCTGAAGCGCCCCCTGCTTGTCTTCGGTTGGATCGAGGTTTTCATCGGCCTAAGCGCGCTGGCCGGAATGCTGCTCTTCAGGAAATTGCCGTTCATGGATTACTCCTTGACCCTGGATGCCCGAGACTATTTGCTCACAAATTTCGGCAATACGCTGATAATAGTGCTGCCCCCGACCTTGCTGATGGGCGCAGCCTTTCCCGTTGTCGTGAGGATTTATACTCGCGGCCTCGGCTCCATCGGTCGACAGACGGGAACTCTTTACGCAGTAAATACGGTCGGCGCCATCCTGGGCTCGTTTCTCTCCGGGTTCGTGTTGATCCCGCTGTTGGGATCGAAGAACAGTGTAATGCTGCTGGTACTGCTCAGCATCGCCGCCGGCTTCTCGCTCCTGTGCCTTTCGACGAAGCAAGAAGATACGCGCCCCATAAACCTGCTCGCTGGAGCGCTAATGATTCTGCCCATTGCCGGATTTCCTCTCGGAAACGATATGTTGAAACAGCTCTCGCTGCAATTCCTGGGCGGCAGGCCGGGCCGGGTAATAGCGTTTGATGAAGACGCGACGGCGGCCGTCGCGGCCGTCGAGACCCCGGGCGGGGCGAGGGTGCTTTCCGTGAACGGGGTTTCAATGACTTTCCTGTGCACCGAAACGCAGCTGATGGCCCACATTCCATTGGCCCTGTTAAATGATTCGGAAAACTTCCTGAATATCTGCTTCGGCATGGGCTCGACTTTTGTCTCCGCCAGGCGCGCGCAGATGCAGGTCGATGTCGTCGAACTCTGCCCGTTCGTATTCGAAACATTCAAATATTTCCAGAGGTATCCTGCGATGTTGAACGAACCGGGGGTCGGGAAAATAGTTGCCGACGGCAGGAACTATCTTCTCCTGTCGGACAAAACATACGACGTTATCAACATTGACCCGCCGCCCCCGCCGTGGAGTGCGGGGACGGTGAACCTTTATACGAAGGAATTCTATGAGCTGTGCAAAAAACGGTTGAAGCCCGGAGGAATAGTCTGCCAATGGCTGCCGATCTTCTGGGATTCTCTCTCAGACGAACAATACAAGATATTGGTCGCGACTTTTGCTGATGTGTTCCCGCACACGACCATATGGAATTCGCCGAGCGAACTGGGAACATATTTGATGGGAACGCCCGAGAGGCTGGACATAGACATAGAATCCTTCGACGCTTACTTTGCAAATCAATCGATCAGAAAAGACTTATCATTGTATTCCAGCGAAGACGTCGACGGGGCCGATGTCCGGGCGCTTCTTCTCTTCGACGAAGACGCCGTAAAAAACTATGTTCGGGACGTCCCGGTCATGACGGACGACCTGCCGGTGATCGAGTTCCCATTGTTCCGACACGGACCCTGGACAAGGATCATGGAAGTCCGATTCCTGAAGGCCGTGGCGGCGGATAAGATGTAAATGTCTTTCCGTCTTGTCTTGATCCGTTGAAATTCAGCGGGCGACAGCTCGCCGGCCGGGCCCGTCATCACGATGACCGGGACAGGAGAAAGATGAGTGGGCAAATCCGCTCTTGACGGCGTCAAGGTTCTCGAGTTCGCGACAATGGTCTCCGGACCGTACTGCGGCAAGCTGCTGGCAGACATGGGCGCCGATGTCATCAAGGTTGAGCCTCCATCAGGCGATCCCGCGCGATCGTACGGACCTTTCCCGAGCAGCGGCCCTCACCCCGAGCGCAGCGCCCTGTTCCTCTATCTCAACACCAGCAAGCGGGCAATAGCGCTCGACCTTGAAAAGCCTGCGGATCGGAGCGTTTTCAAGCGCCTCGTCGAATGGGCCGACTTGCTCGTCGACGACCATCCTCCCAGCGCGCTCGGAGGCATCGGACTGGGCTGGGATATGCTGCACGCCATGAATCCCGGGCTCGTGTATGCATCCATCACTCCGTACGGACGCACCGGCCCACGGGCCAAGGTCAAGGGAGACGAATTGACCGTTATCCATGCCGGCGGCCTGGGCAATCTGCTGCCGACGCGTTCCGTCGACGCAAACCGGGCCCCCGTAAAGATGGGTGGTAACCAGGCAGGCTACTGCGGCGGGCTCACCGCGGCCCTCACTGCCATGGCCATGCTGATCGGCCGAATGAGGACGGGCCGGGGCGGGCCCATCGACATTTCCCTTCAAGAAGTGATACTGGCGCTGGTGAGTCCGGGCGTCGCGAACACTCGATATCATAAAACCACGTGGAGCCGGGTACCGGACAGGCCGCCCGCCATGGGCAGGATGGAGACGAGCGACGGCTACGTCGTTCTCAGCGCCTTCGACAACCACCATTTCAAGGCCTACAGGGAGCTGATGGGAAGCCCCGAGTGGGCCGAGGGCGACGAATGGCTTACTTTGGAGTATCGGGCGCATCATCTGAAGGATATCGCTCCGATGCTGGACGGATGGATGCTCGGGCAGCGCAAGGACGAGATGCATCACATGGCGGCAAAGGCGGGCATACCCATCGGGCCGATCAATACGGCCAAAGACGTGATGGAGTGTCCCCAGTACTCCGCAAGAAATTACTTCGTCGAAGTAGACCACCCCGAGGCGGGCAGACATAAATACGCGGGGTGGCCCTACAAGATGTCGGCGACTCCCCCTCGTGTGAGACGACCGGCCCCGCTCTTGGGCGAGCATAACGACGAGATATTAAGCGAGATATCTTTGGATATGCATTCGGCGAATTCGGGATCACCAAAAACGGGAGACGCGAGTTCGGTTTCCGCGCTTCCGCTTCAGGGGGTTCGAGCGCTCGAGATCTGCTGGATGTGGGCCGGCCCATATATCACGATGCTTCTGGCGAATCTCGGGGCCGAGGTCATCAGGCTCGAAAGCCACAAGCGCACTGATCTGACGCGCCGATACTTCCCGTGGCCGCTGCCCGACCCTGCGCCCACTGCGGTTCCGCCCAACCAGGGAATGGCGTACAACTCCATGAACAGGGACAAGAAGAGCGTCACGATCGATCTGACCATGCCGGAGGGCGTCGAGCTGGTCAGGCGACTGGCCGCCGTGAGCGACGTCTTCGTCGAGAACATGCGGGCCGGCGTGATGCAGCGGCTGGGACTCGGCTATGAAGACCTTTGCCGGGCCCGACCCGACATCATCGTGGCTTCATCCTCCGGAAGAGGACACGATGGCCCCCACCGGGACTATCGCGGCTATGCCATGGTCCATCAGGCTATCGGAGGAGGCGCGTACATCACGGGCTATCCCGACGATCACCCGTGCCACAGCGGTGGAGACGTGGACCTGATGAACGCCATAACCGCCGCATACGCGATCGTCGCGGCGCTCTATCATCGTGCCCGGACGGGCGAGGGCCAGTTCATCGATTACTCGCAGTCCGAAGGAGTGACCTCGCTCATCGGCGAGCTGATGCTGGGATACGAGATGAACTCGCAGATTCCCGAGCGAATGGGCAACGCCCATCCCTGGTGCGCGCCGCACAATGTGTACAAATGCTGGGGAGTGGACCGCTGGATGGCGCTGGAGGTACACTCCGACGAAGAGTTCGCGAGCCTCGCCCGCGCTATCGGCAAACCCGATCTGGCCGAAGACCCCAGGTTCGCGGACATGGCGTCGCGCAAGGAGAACGAGTCGGAGCTGGACCGGATCATTGAAGCCTGGACGGCGGAAAGGGACCGCGACTGGATCGTCGAGGAATTCTGCCGCGTCGGCCTCGCTGCGGCGCCCTCGAGGGATGCGGACGACCTCTACGCAGACGCGCACCTCAAAGCCCGCGAAGCATTCGTCAAGATCGACCACCCCGAGCTGGGTGCCCTCGAGCTGGTTGGAACTCCCTGGAAGATTCCGGGGCGCCGGCCGCCCGCCGCGCACGCGCCGCTGCTGGGAGAGCATACGGATTGCGTCCTGCAGAATCTGCTCGGCTTGAGCGATGAGGAAACGGCTGAGTTGCGCAGAAAAGAAGTCATCATGTAGTCCCGACGCATCCATAAACCTCGGAGGCGGAAAATGAACAATGTGGTGGTGATCGTCGCCGCAACTCGGAGCGGAAACGAGCTGTACGACCGCCGGCGGGACCCGTATCAGCTTGACAACCTGATTGATGGTAATCCCAAGGTCGCCGAGGAGTTGTTCCGCAAGATGCGGGACTTCATGCTCGAACTCAAGAACAAGTGAGCGAACAGACGGCTGGAAACCGGCGCGCCGCAAAAGGAAGGCACGGAGAACCATAATCATGAGAATTCTTCAGAAAGCGACCTCGCCGAGATATGAGCGGGACAATATTACTTCGTATCTTCTCGTGTCGGAGCAGACGTGTGAATCCGGGAACCTGACAACGACCGTCGTCGAGATGCAGGCGGGAGGCGTTCAGCGCTTACATTCGCACGAGCCCGAGCAGATGTACTATATCCTTCAAGGCGAAGGAGTGATCACCATCGGGAACGAGACAAGAACAGTCGGCGCCGGCGATTGCATTTTCTTTCCCTCAAAAACTCCTCACGGCATCGAGAATACAGGGGCAGCGGCCCTGAAATATTTCAGCGCCGCCTCGCCCTCATTCCCTAGAGAACAGTCCGAAAGACTCTGGCCGCTGAAAAGCCTCAAGGACTGACACGAAACGCGGGTCCTGCAGAGCGGAACTCCTGCCATTGGAGCGGGTCAAGCCTACACATTTGACAGAATTATTAAATGGAGGATATATCCTTAATCTTGAATGCATGCTCCTATCTTACTGACAATACATATCTTAAGAGGACTCCAGGGCTCATGCCTTGCCCCTTGACGGAGCAATTCTTTGCTGCCTGACTCTTGTTCACTTTGTCAAATGTGTAGACCTGACCCCCCTTCTTTTCCTAGCGTAGTTTATCCTTGTATCCCTCACCTTGGATTTGGGGTCTCCTGCCGAGAGTTATGCCGTTCCTGCCTTCTTTTAAATCAGCGACAATCGCCCGCGCGTTTATGTCGGCAAAATTGTAATCCGGTGAAGATAATTGAAATACGGAGTTGTTGTAAACGAACACAATCGTTCCGCTTCCATTCGCCGATTTCATATACCAGCTATGCGTTCCGATCACATCCGCCGGCTCACTTCCCGGTTTCAGAATTGCGCTGATCGAATTCAGCAGATCCAGGGCGGCGTCTTCTGCCAGGCTCACACTATCATAAACCGTGACCGCGATTCTTATTTGTTTCCCGCTCCTTTTATCAAAGAGAGTTTGAACGCGGCCCGATTCGCCGACAGGCCCTTCGGTAATCTTTTTCATTTCGGGAAACCGCGCCCTCGACAAAACGTCAAGATTCACCTTTGCAACCGAATACTCCGGCGAGGGCGCCCTTCCGAGAAAATATTGTCCCCGCTCAATCTTCTCTCCCTCTTGCTGACCTTCGGAATCACCTGAAAATACGGTGAACGTCAGGAGCAAGATCACCGCAATGACGGTTAATTGTCCGGTCGATGTTCTCATCATGGCCGTTCTCCTCCCATGCGGGTTATTCCTTTGGCGAACAAATATTCGTCGCGCCGGGGACTATATTTGATGTAGCCGTCAAAAGATTGATGTAGTCAGTCGCTGAATAATCGCAGACTACCGATACTGATGACAATTCCGTGCAGGTCATCTTGGCGCTCGCATCAGCCACATGAGAGCCGCACCATCCGACCTGATGGTAATACC
>CBDUSG010000126.1:0-7682 GCA_965369575.1 uncultured bacterium
GGTTCGCTGTGCGTCGGGAACCTGCAGGTGGGCCCGATTTCGACAACATTGAAAGGATCGGACGGACGATACATGCTCGCTCCTTTCGACGTGGAGGTGTTTGGCGGACGGCTTACGGGGTCGATAGAACTGGATCCCTCGGGCAAGAATCTCAGGTGGGCGACCGATTTTGAAGGCAGCGACATCAGTCTCGAAAAGATGGCGGACCAGTTTCAGGAGGGTGAAGTCCGGTTCGACGGCCTTTTATCAGGCAAGGGCAGCCTGACCGGCGAAGCCGCGTCCGCGACGGAGCAGGTTCTCGGCTCAATCGACGGCAGCCTCGAGCTGACGATCGCCGACGGGGAGATCAGGCAATACGTGCTGCTGAAGAATATCTTCCTGCTGATGCAGTTCTCGCCGGCTACACTGCTGGTGCCGGTAGTCAGGGAAATCACCGCCCTCAACATAGTCATCGACGCCGCGAAGACGCGCGGACGCTCGCTCGACCCGACATGCATCGTGTTCAATAGAATCGACGGATCGTTTGAAATAGAAGACGGCGTCGCCCACACCGAAGACCTGCGCCTCGAAAGCGGCATAGCCGACCTTTTGTTCAAGGGCGACGTCGACCTCGGAAAGGACAGCCTTGACCTTCGAATAACAGCCACGCCGCTGGGATCGGTCGGCTGGGTCATAGGCAAAATACCCTTCGCGGGCAAGAAACTGAGGCAGGCAAAGGAAGCCGTGCTTTCGATCGACTTTATCGCGCGCGGCCCCATCTCCGATCCGGAGGTAAAACTCGCGGCGGCGGAAAGTCTGCGGCCGAGGGGGGAACAGGAATAATCCCCAGTCATCTCGCCTCGTTTTCGATAGTTCCCTCAACCGTCATAACCCCCGTGGCCCCGTAGACCGTGTTTGCGAACTCGCGACAATATGTGTTATGAATATGGCGGCTTGGTGAGAAGCGATAGAGTGGAGAATGTTGCATGAAGCAAACCCGTACCGCAGAAATAAGAAGCGCGATCGAGCGAATGCCGAAAGTGGAGCTGCACGTGCATTTCGGCGGCTCGATCCCGAGCGAGACCATAGAAAGGCTTGGAAAACGGAATGGCGTAGACGTCGGACAGCTCGAAAAGCACGCCGAGCGAGCCGGCTCCGGGTACACCGGCCTAATGGGTTTTCTCGAATCGTACAGGCTCCGCAGCAAATGTCTGCAGTGCAGCGAGGACTTCGAGGAGGCCTGCATGGATGTGCTGAGGAGGCTGAATGCGCAAGGAGTCCGATACGCGGAGATCACAATCGCTCCGTCGGCGTACAGGCTCAACAACATCTCGATGGATGTCATCATGCCCGGTATCGCGGCCGGCGCCGCAAATATCCGCGCCGAGTGCGGTCTCGAGGTCAGGTTCATCTTCGACATAGGACGCCAGTTCGGGGTCGAGCAGGCATGGCAGACCGTGCGCGAGGCCGTGAGCCACCAGCGCCACGGCGTGATAGCTATCGGGCTCGGGGGTGATGAGCTGCACTACGCACCCGAGATATTCACCGAACATTTTGCCTTTGCGAACAAGGAAGGCCTCCACCGCGTAGCCCACGCCGGCGAGGCCGGAGGAGCGAACAGCGTGTGGGGAGCGTTGAGATCGCTGGGGGCCGAGCGCATAGGGCACGGCGTCAGCGCTCGCGGCGATGAGGCGCTGCTCGAGCACCTGCGCGCCCACAGGATACCCGTCGAAATGTGCCCCACGAGCAACCTGAAAACGGGCGCAGCGCGCTCTTACGAAGACCATCCGCTGCCGGAGTTCTTTCGGCGCGGACTGCTCGTCAGCCTGAACAGCGACGATCCAGACATGTTCGGTGCCACGCTGACCGGCGAATATATGGTGTGCTACGAAAAGCTCGGACTCGATTGGAGCGAGATCAAGACGCTGTGCCTCAACGGCGTCGCGTCATCCTTTCTCCCCGACAAGGACAAACAGGAGATGCTCGAGGAGTTCGAGAAAGAAATCGCGGATATAGAATTAGCGACGGGCCTTGCCTGAAACGGAGAAAGCCGACCTGTCGAAAAGAACGTAGGGGCGCACGGCCGTGCGCCCGTTTTTACTTTCGGCGCTCAAGTTTTCCGCCACTTTGCCGATAAGTAATATTGGAGGAAGAAGACAATGACCGTTCAATGCTGTAGCTGCCACAAAGTAAGAAGCCCGAAAGGTTGGAAAAACCCTAGCGAGATAGATCTCGTGCCCGAGGCCGTCTCGCACACATACTGCCCCGCCTGCTATTCCGAATTCCGCGGCGAGATCGAGCAGTGGAAAAGGCAGCGCGCCCGCGCGCGTTTTTCTTCCTGATTTGCAATGACCCGCATCCGCGGCCTATCGAGATTCTCCGTTTCCTAGATAACCATGGCAGGATGGCTGTGGATTGTCCTCTCATGAAAAAAGGCCGGAGGATCAAGCCCCCCGGCCCTTTTCGCTTTCTTCAAACGATTCTTATAGTTTGTCGGCGACGTCTGCGAGCCCGACGTCCACGAGACGCTCCTTCTTCGGCACGCCCTGTATGCTGAGGCCCCGGATGTCGTAGTACTCTTTCATCATCATCTCGATGTTCGGCACCGAGCCTGCCTGGCCGCCTTCTTTCGTGGCGGTGAGGATTTTCTTCGGCAGCTTGTCATCCTCGATCGTTACGCCCATCATGTTGTTGAGCGCGCGCTTGAGCAGCCAGAGTCTTTCGCCTATCTTGAGCAGCTCGTCATTTGTGTAGCCGTAACCCGTCGTCGCGTTCATCATGTTCGTCAGATCGTCCAGGTCCAGCGGAGCCGATCCGAACAGGCACATGCCGGTCGACTGCAGGAACGCGCCGAGGTTCTCGGTGGAAAAAACAAGCTGCGCCTTGCCGTCGCTGGACTGCGGCTGGTACGGCCCCTCGATGCCGGCCTCCGGCATGACGACGCCCCCCTGCTCGGCGAACAGGTCGACGTGAGAGAGGTGGCACGCGCCGCGGATGGACATCGCGTAAGCCAGCCCTAGCCCGTGGAACGCGCGCGGGTCGTGCATCGGCGCCTCGAGTCCCTTGACCTCGGACGTCAGGTCGGATGCGCCTTTGCCGATCTTCTTCGCCGCCGCCCGGCTTCCCTCGGCCAGCGTGTCGCCGATGCCCTCACGCGATGCGATCTTCTTCACCAGTTCGATGACGGCGTCGGCGGCGCCCCAGTTGAGCTTGAGGCCGTCGGTGTCGGCGTCGGTCAGGATGCCGGCCTCGTAGCAGTCGATCGCAAACGCCGCCGTGCATCCGCAAGAGATCGTGTCGAGGCCGAAACGGTTGCACAGCTCATTGAGCTTGTTGACGGCGGCCTGATCGGAGATCATGCACATCGTTCCGAACGATGCCATCGTTTCGTATTCCGGTCCGGGGCCGGCCTCCATCTTGTAGGGACCGTCGTCGACTTTGACGTTGCGCTTGCATGCTATCGGGCATCCGTAACATGCTGAGCCCTTGGTGAGATATTTCTCGTTCATGACGACGGAGCTGAGGCCGTTGGCGAGCTCCTCGTCTCCGCCGTTCGACCAGTTCTGCGTCGGAACGTCACCCATGGTCGTTCCCATGACCATTCCGGCGTTGGTTCCCATCGACTTGAGAGCCATGGTGAAAATGCCTTCGTTGATTTTCTCGATGACCGTCTTACGCACCTCCGAGAAGGCGTCAGCGTCGGCGGGTTTGGGCTTGCCCGATCCCCTGACGGCGATCGCCTTGAGCTTTTTCGAGCCCATAACCGCTCCCAGGCCGGTGCGACCGGCGTAATCATGCTTTCCGTCGGCGATGGCGGCGAACTTAACGAGGTTCTCGCCCGCCTGCCCTATCGCAACGCTCCTGACGCGCGGCTTGCCCTCGAATTTGGCTGCGAGCGCGTCGGCGGTCTCGTATGTGTCTTTACCCCACAGATCCGAGGCGTCCTGCAACTCGGCCTTGTCGTCCTCGATCACCAGCAGGACCGGCCCGTCCGACTTCCCGCGCACGACTATGCCGTCCCAGCCGGCGAATTTGAGCGCGGGGCCGAAGTTGCCGCCGCAGTTGGCCTCGCCCCATATTCCCGTCTGCGGCGATTTGGCGGCTACGGTAAACCTCGGCGTTGAGGGCAGCCCGCTGCCCGACAGGGGACCGGTAAGCACGTAAAGGTTGTTTTCGGGTCCCAGCGGATCGCAACCCGCAGGCACGCCGTCGTCGAAAAACAGCTTCGCCGCGAGACCGCTCCCGCCGACATAATCGCGCAGTATCTGTTCGTCGACCGTCCGCGTGGAAATCTCGCCGGACGAAAGGTTGACATCAAGCAGTTTTCCGCTCTGTGTTCCCATAGCATTTTTCTCCTGTTGGCAGTCGTTGCGAGAGGTTGTGCGCAGTTTGCGGACTATTCTACATGATGATTCCGGAAAAGTAAATGCAAGGCCCGAATGCGCCGCGCAGGACGCGTGGACACAAAGGTGTCGCCGGGGCTTGACTTTGTTTCCGGGGACGCTCTATAATGCTTGCGTCGCTTGGGGGAGACGTCATGCTCAACGAAAGTGTGCTCATATTAAACCGCTCCTGGATCGCCATCCAGGTTGCAAACGCTCGCAGGGCAGTCAACCTGTTGTATCAGGGCTACGCCAAAGTTGTCTCTCCCGAGGACTTTTCCACCTACGATTTCGACAGTTGGCGGCAGATGTCCGTGGCCGCCGACGACTACTGCATCCACACCGTGAGCTACAAGATCATGGTGCCCGAGGTGATCGTGCTCACCTTTTTCAACGGTGTTCACAGACGCGACATAAAATTTTCCAGACGGAATATATTCGAGAGAGATAAGAACACCTGCCAGTATTGCGGCTGGCGGTTCAAAAAATGGGAATTGACGCTCGACCACGTCGTGCCGCGCAGCTCCGGCGGGCGCTCCACGTGGGAGAACCTGGTGCTCGCATGCGTGCCCTGCAACGTCAGGAAGGGCAATCGTCTGCCCGAAGGCGCCGGCATGCCCTTGATTCGCAAGCCGCGAAAGCCGAGATGGATCCCGTATTCGGGCGAAAGCCTGGCTTCCACTCGCAAGCAGAGCTGGCAGAAGTTCGTTGACGCCGCATATTGGGACGTCGAGTTGAAGGCGTAAACGCTCGCGGAGCGTTCAACTCGTCGGCTGACTTTTTTCGCAATTGGGCCTGATAAGCGCAGGCCCATTTGGTTTATGACCCCGAGACGCTGCCCGCCATGCCCGAGCAAGCACATGCCCAAGCATACGCCCAAGCATACGCCCAGGTTGTATTCAGCCTGCCGCTGGACCGCAGCTACACGTATTCCGTTCCCGAGGACTTGAGGGAATATGTAAAGCCCGGCGTGCGGGTGGCCGTTCATCTCCGAAAACACCTTTCCACCGGCTACGTGGTGGGCACGTCCTCGGAAGCGCCCGACAAGGACATCAAGCCCGTCTGCGACATCCTCGATTCCGAGGCGCTCTTTGACGAGGGCCTGATGAGGCTGACGCGGTGGATCGCGGATTACTATCTGTGCTCATGGGGGCAGGCGCTGGACTGCGCTCTGCCGCCCGGCATGAGACTGGCCGCGAAGTCGCAGATATCGCTCGTCCAGCATTCCGCCTCGCAGTTGAACAGGTTGCTTACCGACCTGCGCCGCTCGGCGCCGAGACAGCACGAGATAATGACGATTCTCATCGAGAGGCGGCGCATGACGCTCGGTCAATTGCAAAAGCGGCTCGGGACCGAGAGCCTGCACGGCTCGATAGCGTCCCTCGAGAAACGCGGCGCGATAGTGCGTGAGGCCGTCATCCGGGCGGGCGTCAGGCCCCGGCAGCTCAGCGCGGTCAGGGTGGCTGACGGGGTGGATGTCGAGGCTGTCATAAACGAATTGGGCAGCTCGTCTCCGAGACAGGCGACGGTTCTCAAGATGCTTGCGGACCGCGGCGAGATGACGGCGAGCGAGCTCACGCGCGCCGCGGGCTCCTCTTACGACTCCATCCACAGGCTGGTCAAGAAGGGTTTCGTCGATCTCTTCACGAAGGAAGTGCTTCGCGGGTATGCGGACGATTATATCGAGGAAGATGCCGGCATACGGCACAAGCTGACGTCCGAGCAGGAGACCGCGCTCGACCTGGTGCGCGGGCACATCGAGGGGGGCGAGTTCAAGACGATCCTGCTCGAGGGCATCACCGGCAGCGGCAAGACCGAGGTCTATCTGCAGGCGATCGATCTTATTGTGCGCAAGGGCAAAGGCGCGATCGTGCTCGTGCCCGAGATCGCGCTCACACCGCAGACGGTCGCCCGTTTCCGCGCCCGTTTCGGCGATTCCGTCGCCGTCATGCACAGCCGCCTGTCGGCCGGCGAGCGTTACGACGAGTGGCGCCAGATACGCGCCGGCTTTTACAACATAGTCGTCGGCGCACGCTCGGCCATATTCGCGCCCATTCGCAACCTTGGCCTCATAGTTGTCGACGAGGAGCATGAGTCGTCCTACAAACAAGGTGAAACGCCGCGGTACCATGGTCGTGACGCCGCTATCATGCGCGCGCACGACGCAGGCGCCGTCGTGATCCTGGGCAGCGCGACGCCCTCGCTCGAGACTTATCGCAATGCCGAGACCGGCAAGTACGAGCGGGTCTCGCTGACGAGGCGGGTGATGAGCAGGCCGCTGCCGGAAGTCAGCCTGATAGACCTGCGCGAGACCAGGAGGGGACAGGCCGTCGAGACGTTCCTCTCGGACGAGCTTTGCTTCAAGATCGAAGAGAAACTCTCGCGAAAGGAACAGATCATCATCTTCCTCAATCGGCGCGGCTACACGCCGTTTTTCCTGTGCCCGAAATGCGGCGTATCCGTCGGCTGCCGCCACTGCAGCGTCGCGCTGACTTATCATGCCAAGGAGAACCGCATGAAGTGCCATCAGTGCGACTCGACGCAGCCCGTGGCCGAGCAGTGTCCATATTGCGGTAACGCAAAGCTTGCGAAGTTCGGCACGGGCACCGAGCGCATCGAGGAGGAGTTGGAGAACACGTTTCCGAACGCGCGCATACAGCGGATGGACGCCGACACGACGGCTACGAAGCGGGCGCACGAGAGGATTTTAGGGGCATTTCGCAAAGGCGAGATCGATCTCCTTGTCGGCACCCAGATGCTGGCCAAGGGGCTGGATTTCCCGCGAGTGACGCTGGTCGGCGTGGTGCTGGCCGACGTCGCGCTCAACCTGCCCGATTTTCGCGCTGCCGAGCGTGCGTTCCAACTGCTGATGCAGGTGTCCGGCCGCTCGGGACGAGGGCATCGCGGCGGCGAGGTAATCGTCCAGACCTTCTATCCCGCGCACTACGCCATCCAGGCCGCGAAGACGCACGATTACGCCGGATTCTACGAGGCGGAGATGAAACTGCGGCGGCAATTAAAATTTCCGCCGTATCGTCACCTGATGAACGTGATGGTCGATTCGATGTCGCAGAAAAACGCGCTGCAGACGATCCGGAGGCTGGTTCAGATTCCGAAAGGGATCTCACAGGGCGGTGGCAACGATTTAACCGTCATGGGGCCGTCTGCCGCTCCGCTTTCGAAGATAAAGGGACGTTATCGGTTCCGTTTCCTGATGCTCGCGTCCAACACGGCTCTCCTTAAGGATCTCGGCCGCCGGATCAACGAGGCCCACAAGAAACTCCGGGCAGCCCGCACACGCCTCACCATCGACATGGACGC
>CBDUSG010000127.1:0-7681 GCA_965369575.1 uncultured bacterium
TGCGTTTAAGTTCTTTTCCGATCTTCATTTTTTCGTCATCTCCCCTTTTAGGCCAATTGTTACCGTGTCATTTCCTTCGCCTAATAATAAGGCGGATACATAATAGCTATGGATACGCTTTTCGTTTTGCCGATATTTGCCAGCCGGCTCGGAGCGGTCGATCTGAAGTGTATGGTGTCGCCCGATTTTAAAACGCGCTTTTCCTCCTCGACGACCACTTCGACGGTCCCCTTCAGAACGAAAAGAAATTTTTCCCCTTTGTGCGAGATGAAACCGGCCGGCGCCTCGGCTCCGTTTTCGAGCGAAATCATCAGCGGCTGCATCAGCTTGGTCGAACTCCCCGTCGTGAGGAATTCCATCTCGTATCTGCCGTTGGGAACCCAGAACTGCTCCCTCTCGTCCTTTCTCAGTATGAGCGGGTCCTCGACTTCAACTCCGGCGAAAATGTCGTAAAGCTTCAGATTCAGGGCTTGCGATATCTTCGTGAGTGACGAGATCGACGGCGATACGCTGTCGTTCTCAATTCTCGATATGAGAGCCTTGGAATAGCCGCATTTCGATGACAGATCTTCGAGCGTCATTCCCATCTCATGTCGGGCCTTTTTGAGGATACCTCCCATTTTCAACATGTTGTTTGCCGCTCCTTCCGGCCGAAATCTCCGGCCTCTGGAAGATCGATTGATCCCAGGGTTGACTCTCTCTCTCCTCTCGACTTCGACGTCTCATCGCTTGCCCCTCCCAAGGCTGAAATCGAATACAAACCTCTGCGTCCGACGCGTGGACCGGGTTACGGGCCCGCTGCCGAAGAAGTCACCAGCACCAGGGCCGTCGCCTTCCCTCGCGCCGGATTCCGCCACACGTGCGGGAGCGAGGAATTCAAATAAATGCTGTCACCTTCATCCAGCTCATACTTGGTCTGATCAACAACCGCCTCGAGTTTCCCCTTGAGCACGTGCCACCATTCTTCTCCAGGATGGGTCTTTACATTTCCTCCTCCGGCGGACGCGCCGGGTTCGAACGTCATCAGCACCGCGGCCAGCCTGTCATCCGAGGCATCGGACAGCCCCTCCACTTTTATGCCGCCCCCGCCCAGCGCCTGGGAACTCCTGTCCTTTTTTCTGACGACGGACGTCCCCTTCGATTCGACGGCGGCGAACAACTCATGCAGCATGATATCGAGCGCCGAGGATATCTTTATCAGCGACCCGATGGACGGGGAAACCGAGTCATTTTCGATCCGGGAAATCAACGCTTTCGAGTATCCCGTTATTCCGGCCACGTCCTGAAGCGTCATCTTTTTGTCGAGCCGCAGCTTTCGAATCTTCTTCCCCAGAGTCATGAGTTTCCTCCGTGCTTCGGCTGTCATGTCAGACTGCCGGCTGCCGAAAAAGGCAAACCGGGAATCATGCGGATCTGAATCCCGCGCAACCTGAATCCGATGCCTGTCGGCGCGTCTGACGTGGGCTCAGGATGCGGATAGAAGGGTTTGGTTCGCCGGGACGAGCGGAAAGGGAGAGTTTCGAGCACTCCTCCCTGATCCCTGTTTCCGAGGCCGTGTGACCCGGGCCACCGCGAATTTTATAAACCGGGGGGCGTAATCACGCAGAAGGCCGTCGCTTTTCCCCTCCCGATGCTTTTCAGGTTATGGGGAATGGAGGCCTTGAAATACGCGCAGTCGCCCTCTTCCAAGATGTGCGTATCTGCGCCCAGCGTAAGCTCTATGCGCCCCTTCAGCAGCATCGTCCATATCTCGCCTTTGTGTCCGCCGAGTTCGCTCCCGGTCGAAGCACCGCGCTCAACGGTTATCAGCAACGGCTCGATTTTCTTCTCCTCCGTCTGATCCGTCAGGAATTCGACTTCTACTTTGCCCTCGCTCATCGTCGTCTTTTTGCGATCCGCTTTGAGAACAACCGAGGGTCCCGCATCCTTGGACGGAAGGAACAAGTCGTACGGTTTTATCTCAAGGGCTCCGGCGATCTTCAAAAGCGAATTGATGGAAGGGGATACATTCCCATTCTCAATACGTGAAATCAAAGCTTTTGAGTAGCCGGACCCGGCCGCGACGTCCTTCAGAGTGTAGCCCTTTTCCAGCCGAACTTTCTTCAAGCGTTCCCCGATGTTTACCTTCATTTCTCTCCCTCTTCCCCCACAATGTTTGCGGAAAAAACGTTTAAGTTAACTTGTGCCCCCGGGCTTTAACCATCTTGTTAATTCTACGCTCCCCCAAGAGAGACGATTTATATCAAAATCGAGCGTCTGCCCCGCGTGTCTGATATCAATAAATAGTAACACAGAAATACTCGATTGTCAACCGCCGAGACGGCGATTATAATACTTTATTAATATGTAATATCCCAATTATGATGAAATTAAGTATTTCAAAGGAATACGGCTTAAACAGGCCAAATTTCGGCAATTTTACCCTGAAATTTCACCGCATCGGAGATAGGCCAAGCCGGGCTTCGGCGGGTCGTTTTCTCTCCATCGGCGCTCCCATCGGCCGCAACAGAGTGTATGTGCGTCTTGCCTGTCGGCAAGCGGCGCAATGTGGTCCGGAAAGAGCCGGCCCCGGAGAATCGGAGCCGTCGTTGGTGGTATCGGCCTTGGAGCAGCCAACGGAATCCATCGTGGTCGGAAGGTTTTCTCATTGGTTTTTCCCTGCCTGGTGCGCAGACGGCACAGACGCAGGAGTAAACAGCCGTTCCCCTTTCATTTTGTAACTGCCGATAGCCTTTTGGCCTTCGGGAGAGGTGATCCATGTGATCAGCCGCATGGCGCCGGTGTGGTTAACATGCGGGTGCAACGACGGGTTGACCGCAATTATTCCATACGGATTGAACATATCCGGGTCGCCCTCGAACAGCGCCGTGAGTTCGAGCTTGTGGGCAAACGCGATCCATGTGCCCCTGTCGACGAGAGTGTAGGCCCGTTTTTCATCTGCCATGTGGAGCGCTGCCGCCATTCCCTGGCCGGCCTCGACATACCAGTCGCCTTCAGGCCGGATTTCAGCGGCCTGCCAGAGCGTGAGTTCCTTTTTGTGCGTGCCCGAGTCGTCTCCGCGGGAAATAAAAGGCGCCTCTGCCTCTGCGATCGTTGTCAGCGCTCCGGACGCGCTCGGGGCCTGGCGGATCCGGGCCGGGTCGCTCTCCGGTCCTACGAGCACGAAGTCGTTGTGCATGACGTCGCGCCTGTTTATGCCGAACCCTTTTTCGATAAACTCATCTTCCGCCTCCCTCGCATGCACGAGCACGACGTCCACGTCTCCGTTCTCGCCTAGCTTGAGGGCTCTGCCGGTGCCGACGGCGATCACATCCACCCTGACGCCGTATTTTTCCTCGAACGGCGGCAGCAGCGCTGCCAGCAGGCCGGAGTTGTCCGTGCTGGTCGTCGTGGCGAGCCGGATTCGCTCTCCGGCCGAGGCGGGGGAGGAAAGGAGCAGCCCCAGCAGGCATAGCATTAAAAGTTTCGCCTGTTTCATTCGATTCTTGTTATATGGAGGGATGAACGACACTTTCGGCAAAGTTTCCGTTATTCCTCGGCCCCGAACATCCTGAGGACCTGCGCGATGTATTCGTGATCGTTTTCTTCCGCGTACATCAGCGCTGTCTTGCCTTCGCTGCTCTTTGCGTGAACGTCGGCGTCCCTGCCAAGCAGTGTCTGCAGGATCTCGACGTGGCCTTCTCGCGCTGCGCCCATCAGAGGCGTCCAGCCCTTGCTGTGCAGAGGGTTCACGGAGGCGCCGTTTTCGAGCAGGATTTCCACCAGCTCGGCGTTGCCGCGAGTTGCGGCGTAGGCCAGGGCCGACGTGCCGTGGCGGTCTTCCCCGTTCATGTCGACGCCTTTTTCGATCAAAAGCTTTGCGATTTCGGTGCTTCCCGCCGAAGCCGCCTCCCGCAAGGCGCGTCCGTCGGGCAACGCGCCTTTTTCCAGCAACATCTTTGTTATTTCCGTGTGGCCTCTGCCGGCGACTTTGCTGAGGCAGGTCGAGCCTCTCCGGTTTTTGAAATTCGGATCGGCTCCATGGCTCAGCAGAACTTCCACGACTTCGGTGCGGCCCTCCCATGCGGCCCACATGAGGGGGGTTTCACCGTCCATCGAGCCGCTGTTGTATATCTCATCGACTTTCCCGCCCTTTTCCAGCAAAGTCTTCGCTATTTCGTCGTATCCGTGCCAGACCGCCGCATGCAGGGGCGTCCAGCCCGCGTTATTCTTGTCGTTGATGTCCGCGCCCGCACCGGCCAGAACTCTGACTACGTCGGCGCGTCCCCTGTTGGTCGCGGCATAAAGCGCCGTTTCGCCGCTCTTACCGTCCTTTGCGCCCGTGTCGGCCCCTTTCTCGAGCAGCGATCCGACGACGCCGGCGTATCCCTGCCGCGCCGCGATGATGAGCGCGGTCTGGGAATCCTTGTACCTGGCATTCACGTCGGCCCCGTTTTCGAGCAGGATATCCACAGTCTCTGCGTGTCCGCCCCTTGCGGCTCCAATCAGAGGTGTCAGCCCGTGCAGAGCCGCTGCATTGACATCCGCGCCATTTTCGAGCAGGGTCTTCGCGATCCTGGTGTGTCCATTCTCGGCCGCGTAGATCAGGGCCGTTATCCCGTTTCGACCGGGCTTGTCAGGGTCGATCCCAACCGCGAGCAGCAGGTTCAGCACGTAGGAATCGCCGTGCCTCGCGCGCCGGATAAGCTCGCTCTCGCTTTGCGGAATTCTCAGTTCTTCGAGTTTCTTTGCCGCCCCTTTGGAGTCTTCAGCGTCTTTAGCATCTTGGGCATGCACGGTGAGACCAGACATGAACACCATCATAAGGACGGGGATGATCTTGCGCATCATGATTTCTCTCCTCACCTCTACCAGTGTCGTGTCAATCGTATGCGGCCAGGGGGGCAGAGCCCCCATCCACGGATACTTCGTATCCTTGCCTTGGCTATGTGGCAGCCAGCGGCCAGTGGCCTCTGACAGCGGATACTTCGTATCCTTGCAGAACAGACCGATGCAGTCAGTGTAAAAGAAGAGATGCGGAGCATCTCATGTCGGCGGCCACTGGCCGCCGGATTAAGCCGTCAATACCCGTCAGGGTAGAGATGCGTAGCATCTCATGTCACCGGCGACTCGCCGGCCGCTCTCTCCTTCTGCTTTTTCTGCTTTCTTTCCGTAATGAGAGAAAAAGAAGAACGGAGAAGCGATCGATTCCTATATATCGTACACCAATGCAATAGGTTGTCGCCCTTCGTCAGGAATAGAGATACGAAGTATCTCATGTCACCGGCGACTCGCCGGTCGGCCGCCTGTCTTGCGCCTGATATCGAGCCGGAACGGGACCCCGGAAAAGTCGTATCTTTCCCGCAGCCGGTTTTCGATGTACTTGATATATGTTTTGTCCAGCGATTCGGCCCGGTTCATGAACAGGACAAACCTCGGCGGTGCGACCGAGGGCTGCGTTGTATACATCAGTTTGGGCTGGACGCCCCTAAACAGGCGCGGTGGATGCATCAGAAATATCTCCTGGAAAAATTCATTCAGCTCGCTCGTGGCGATGCGTCGCGTGAAGTTCTCGTAAACGCGCCCGATCTCGTCGAATATCCTGTCGAGGCGCAGCCCCGTTTTTGCCGAGATCGAGATGACGGGGACATGAGAGAGGCTGGGCATCTTTCCCCGGATTGCGCCGACGGCCTCGTCGAAGGTGCGGTGGTCCTTTTCGCCGAGGTCCCATTTGTTCAGCGCAATCACTTGCGCCCGCCCGCTCGAATCTATCCGGTTGGCGATCCGGCAGTCCTGCTCGATTATGCCTCCGGGAACGCTCGAGTCGATGAGCAGCAGGGCGACGTCGCTGCGGCGGATGCTTCCCATCGCTCGCTTGACGCTATAGCGCTCGATCCCGCGGTCGACCCGGCTCGGCCTTTTGAGTCCGGCGGTGTCTATAAGCACGTAGGCCATGTCGCCGCGGCGAAAATGCACATCGATCGAATCCCGCGTAGTGCCCGCCTCCTCGTCGACTATTACGCGGTTCTCATTCATCAACGTGTTTACCAGAGAGGACTTGCCGACATTGGGCTGTCCGACGATGGCGATTCGTATCGCCTCTGCTCCCGGCTCCGCTTCAGGCAGGTGGGGAAGGGCTTCACTGACGAGGTCGAGCAGTTCGCCGATTCCGGTTCCGTGCGATGCGGAGATCGGAGTCGGCTCGCCGAATCCGAGCGCGTACATCTCGGCGGCGGCGAGCATGCTCTCCTTGTTGTCCGCCTTGTTGACGGCGAGTATCACGCGTTTTCCACTCCGGCGCAGCACGTCGGCCACTTCTTCATCGGCCGGAGTCAGGCCGTCGATCGCCTCGGTCAAAAAGACGATGCATCCGGCGTCGCGGATCGCCCTGACCACCTGTCCATATATGCGGCGGCCCAGGCGATCTCCGGTGTCGGGGATCAGTCCGCCCGTATCGACGAGGTCGAACGTCCTTCCGCCCCACTCGACCTCTCCATAGATGCGGTCGCGCGTGACTCCCGGCCTATCGTCGACGATCGCCTTGCGCCTTCCGGTCAGCCTGTTGAAAAGGGTGGACTTGCCCACGTTGGGTCTGCCCACTATGGCAACCAGCGGTTTGGCGCCGCTAACATTTTGGCCAGGCGATTTGGGCATAATTCTTTCTTGTGGCGATCTGTTCCCGGGCGAATTGGAGCGCTACGAGGCGGCCGTGCGGGAGGGTCGCCCTTGCTTCAACAAATGCTTTCCGGAGCTCATCGCAAGCTTGCCGAAGGTCGCCGGGCTCAGCAGTTTCAGGAAGATATTCCTGTAGGAGTCTTCTCCCGACACCGCCAGGTACAATATTTCCCGCAGCCGCCTGTCGGAACTTGCGATTCGCAGGGTCGAATCGAAGAGGCCGAGCGAGCGGCCGAGCCTGCTCATGCTTCGCACCGCCAGGCCGTAGTAGTAATCACGTCGCAGGTCTGAGCAGCTTCGGGCGTATTTCTCCATGGCCCTGCGCGAGAAACCGTGCTCATAGATCGTGTCTGCGGCCCTGAGGCCCGTTATCACAGCCGTGTTTATACCTTTTCCCTTGAACGGCCGCACCCAGCCCGTGGCATCCCCGACCAGGACGTACCGGTGGCCGAAGGGATTGGCGGCGGGCGCCGTGGGAAAATATCCCTCGTAGTAGTCAATGTCCCTTTGGTCGAGCGGCGGTAGGAGCGCCCTGACCTGGGGCTGTTCGAGGAATTCGTCGAGATCGAGCGAACACACGTCTTTTCCCGCTATATTGATGATGACGTGATCTGCTTTGGGTGTGATGGCGCCGAACTCCACGCGCGGGCCCGAAAGCAGGAACGCGTGTATGCTGTTGCCGACCTTCGATTCGATCTGCTCGGGATCCGTATGAATTTTGGTTATAAACGTTTTCAGCAGCTTTGGAGGGCGGCGGTATGGGGAAAAGAGCTTTGTCGCCCGCTCCCAGCAGTCCAGCATCGCGCGGTCCAGTCCGAATGCGCCCACGACGACGTCGGCTCGCAGGTATCGGCTTTCGCTGTATATGCGGACTTCGTCCAGTTCGCTCGTGTTGACGAACTCCACACCCGTAACGCGGCTGCGCACGATCTCGGCGCCTGCCTGCTCGGCCTTTTCGAGCAGGAACCTGTCGAACAATACGCGCCTGACGGTGTAAGTCGGCCCGGAGTCATCGTGGCCGTCGAGC
>CBDUSG010000128.1:0-7674 GCA_965369575.1 uncultured bacterium
CGGACAATCCGGAGGGCGCAAGCGTCACGGCTCCCAGGCCGTTTTCCACCTGATACTTGCAGCGTCCGGCGGATAAACGTTCGAGCGTATCGTTCTCAGGCTTGTCTCGTCCGACGACAATCTTTGTTCCATCGGGAAGGCGGAAATGCCTGCCGTATTTCAGCAGGCGCACACGCGAAACATCGGCATCCGGCTCGTGTTCCAGCAAATCTTTGAGACGCCTGCCGAACGATTTGTCGGCCAGCAGGCATCCCCCGGCGGGGCAAGCGTAATCGGCGATTCCCTTTTCGGCCGCAAGCTGCATCTGCGGTTTGCGACTCCTTCCTTCAATGGCAAGCAATCGGTCCCGGTCTATCAAACCCTCTTTCTCGGGCACGCTCGGCTCGAGCAGTTTCGCGCAAAGGGGCCTTACGACCAGCCCCTCCAGCCCGCTCTCCCGCTCGATCAGTCGTATCGCCTCCATGTGTTGAGACATCGGCCTTTGCCCGAGCACCTCGCCGGTGACGATGAAATCGGCGCCGGTCTTCAGCATGTATTCCTTCGCCCTCTTGAACATGAATATCCGGCAGTCCTTACAGGGATTCATGCCGGAGCCGCGCCCGTGCTTCGGGTTCTTTACTATCTCCAGGTACTCGGGCATGGCGTTGAATACGCTCAGCTTGACGCCGAAAAGCTTGCTCACCCTGAGGGCCTCGCTGCCGCATCCCTCCCGACGGCGCTCACTCGTGCAATTGCAGAAGATCGTCGTGAAATTCAGCGCCTCGACCTCGACGCCCAGGTCGAGCATGATGCTGATTGCGAGCGTGCTGTCCAGACCGCCGGACAGGAGCGCTACGGCCTTGGCTTTCCTTTTTTCCGTATCCATACTTTGTCCTGAACCAGATCGCTCAAGCGATCATTACGCTTCGCATTCGAGCGGGTATTCGATGAGTTCCGTTATCGAAGGATTCTCACCGCACAGCGGGCACTTCGGATTCGGCCTGAAATTGACTTCCCTGAAAGAACCCGACAGAGCCTCATAGATCATCATGCGGCCGATGAGCGGCTTGCCGATGCCGAGAATCAGCTTGATCGCCTCGGTCGCCTGCATGACACCGAGCACACCGGCGACCGCGCCCAGTACGCCGGCCTCCTGGCAACTGGGCACACTGCCCGGCGGCGGAGGCTCGGGAAAAATACAGCGGTAACACGGTCCGCGCCCCGGCACGATCGTCATGGCCTGACCGAGGAACTGAAGCACGCCCGCCTCGACGAGCGGCTTCCTGCCGAAAAAGCACGCGTCATGGAGCAGGTACCGCGCGGGGAAATTATCCAATCCATTTATTATAACATCATAATCGCGTATGATACGCTCGACGTTTTCTGCGGCGAGCCTGACCTGGTGAGTCTCGACGCGCACGCCCGGGTTGAGCGCCCCTATCCGCTCGGCGGCCGACTCGGTCTTGGGCCTGTCAATGTCGGCCGTACCGTGGAGTATCTGCCGCTGGAGATTGCTTATATCGACGACGTCGTCGTCAACGATGCCGAGCGCTCCGATGCCCGCGGCGGCAAGATAGTACGCCGCCGGCGAGCCGAGCCCACCCGCTCCGACGATGAGCACGCGCGCCTCGCACAGCTTTTTCTGGCCCTTGCCGCCTACTTCCTTGAGAATTATGTGGCGGCTGTAGCGCTTAATTTCTTCTTCGCTGAAGTCGGACATATTCCATCATTCTCGCAAACAGGCCCCCGGCTCACGACGGGCGCTTCGCTGCGGCCGGCGGAAGGGCGAGGGACTGCGGCGAAAGTCATTCGCCCTTGCGGATGATTATCTGCCAATCCGAATCGTTCAATCCGCCGACGTCGAGAATCTCGTGGCCCTCGTTCTCCATACTTCTGGGCACGTTCTTCGTCGAGGGCTCATAGTCCACGATCACCCGCAGCACCTGGCCCGGCGACATATCCTCGATCGCAAGCTTCGATCTGACGAACGTATACGGGCAGACCTCTCCCTTAAGGTTGATTTCCTTGTCTGCAACGGGCACATCGTTCGCTTCGCTCAATCGCAGCAGTCCTCCATGCTCCTTATTAATCCTTAATCCGATCCCTCAGGGCCCCGGTGGGTTCACCACGTTATAACCTTGTCGTGCTCGAAGATCATGTCCACAATTTCGGCATAATCCACGAGCGCCGCATCTGTTTCGATCCCGCGCGCGCGGACGTCGTCGGTGCACGCGAAAGCCGCCATTCCCTCGATTTTCAAGTATACGGCGTCATGAATCAGCAGCAGCGTCTGCTCGGCGGCGCCGTCGCGCCGGATGTCGTCGATGATCCTTCGCGCAAGGGCGTCATCCTTTCTCCGTATGATTTGCAGTATCTTCACTTTTTCCATCTCAAAAACGGATAACGGCGTCGCTGTCCAGCAGCAGCGCCGCGATATTGGCGCGTGGGATGATTTCCGCCCCGCAGGACGCCGGCTCGATGCCGCGCTCCTCGAGCGATTCGCGCTCGACGTAAAGGCGATGCCCAAGCTCCTTTAAAGTTTCTATGTGGCGCGCATATTCGGGCATCGCCACGCGCTCGGGCTCGGTCTTGAGCAGCGCGTATACGCCGTCGTCGATGAAAAGCGCATGCGCCGCGCCGTCGCAAAGCGTCAGGCCCACACACGTTCTCAGGCCCTCCGCCACGCGAAGCGTCGCCAGGGGCGGCTGCGAGATTATCACGATCGTCGATTTCATAGCTCAGCAAAAGGCGAGAAGCTTATCGACCTCTCCGGCGGCTCGCGATAGATCGTATAAGCTGCCCATCGTTACGTCGTCGGCTTCGTCCTGGAACCTTTCGTTCAGGTTCTGCTGGCACAGGCATATCTTCGCGCCCTTGTCTGTCAGCCTCAGGAATGAGATATGATTGATGTTGAGCACGCCGTCGCAGCTCAGGAATATCCTCACGTCGACGCCCTTTTCAAGGGCGGCTTCGGCCAGCCGGATAACGGTGTTGGTATTCGCGCTTTCGGGGCTTGTCGTAAGGAAAAGCCCGAGTTTTTTTTGATCGCTCACTTCGATGACGAAATCTCCTCGATCTTCATGGGTTCCTCGACAAATTCGCCGCTCTCGTCCGGCATGATCCACGAGCGAACCGACTCGATGCCGTCCTTTTCCACGGACGCAATGAGATACGAGTATCCCGGCCACGCGGCGGTCTCGGTGTCGAATCCCGAGGGTCGGCTCGGGTAATCGGGATGCGAATGATAGAACCCGACGACATCCGCCTTCGTGCCTCGCACGGCCTTCATCACGTCGATGAGCTTTCTCTCGTCGATCAGATAGCGCTCGTGCCTGCGTTCCTCGGCCACGTTTTTCGCCCGATGCGATTCGGTCACGACGCGGTCGCCGCCCTCGTCGCGGCCGACGAGGACACCGCAGCACTCCTCGGGATAGGTTTCCACCGAGTGTCCGGCTATATCATCGAGTATCTTCTGCGGTATAATCAACATCCGACTTTTTCGCTTCGGCCGGCAAGGCCCGAAAGGGTTTGAGTCCGGGGAGTCGAGGCTTCGTTTTCGGCTGCCGACTCCCTTCGCGTCGCTTATTCGCCGCCGCTTCTCAGGCCGCAGAACTCTTCGTAGTCGATGAGCTCGGTGACCGTGGGGTTCTCGCCGCAGACGGGGCACTGCGGGTCTTTTTGCAGCTTGAACTCGCGGAACTTCATATCGAGCGCGTCGAAATGGAGCAGCCGCCCCACGAGAGGTTTGCCGATATTCAGAATGACCTTGAGAGTCTCGACCGCCTGCAGTGTTCCGATGACGCCAGGCAAAACTCCCAGTACACCGGCCTCCTGACAGCTCGGCACCATCCCCGGCGGCGGCGGCTCGGGATATTGACACCGATAACACGGGCCCCGGGCCGGATCGAACACGCTGACGTGTCCCTCGAAAAGCAGGATGCTCCCGTGTACGTTCGGCTTTCCGAGCATGACGCAGGCGTCGTTGGTCAGATAGCGCGTCACGAAGTTATCGCAACCGTCTACGATGACGTCGTAGCCCTCGAAAATGCTCATCGCATTCTGCGAGGTCAGCCGCTCGTCGTGCTTTATGACTTTTACATCGGGGTTGAGGGCCTTTAGGGTCTCTTCGGCCGATTCGACTTTCGAGCGGTCAACGTCGGCGGTCGTGTGCAGTATCTGCCGCTGCAGGTTGCTGAGATCGACGACGTCGAAGTCAAGTATGCCGAGCGTGCCGACGCCCGCGGCCGCGAGGTAAAAAGCGACCGGCGAGCCGAGACCGCCCGCCCCGATCGCCAGCACCTTGGCCTCGAGCAGCTTTTTCTGGCCCTTGCCGCCGACATCTTTCAGGATAATGTGACGGCTGTACCTTTTTATCTGTTCTTCAGTGAATTCCATCGACATTCAAGTTCGGGACTGGTTTCAGGCCGGGTCGTCGGGGTCGGAGCCTCCGGCTATCGCCGGAACGATCGACAACTCGTCGCCGTCGCCGACGGGGGTGTCGAGGTTCCGCATGAAGCGGATGTCCTCGTCGTTGACGTATATGTTCACGAATCGCCTGATCTTTCCATCTTCCTCGCAAAGCCTCGCCTTGATGCCTGAGTGGCTGCGGTCGAGGTCGTCAATTATCTCGGCAACGCTCGCACCGGCGGCGGAAACTTCATCGGCGCCGCCCGTGAATTTTCGCAACGGAACCGGAATACGAACGGTTGTCATGCAGCTTTTCCTCCTCGTAATTATTGAACAAAACTTCCGCTGAACGGAAACTTCCCCGCCCTTATGCCCGGCTCATCGCTCAGATGTAATACATCTGGGACATCTCTTTGGTGCGCCTGCAAAGGTCTTCGTATGTGATATTGTCGATTATTTCCGCTACGGCCTCGCGCACCTCTTCCCAGACGGGATGTATCGCGCAGGTCGGCAGTATCTCGCACGTCGCCGAATTGTCCTCGCTGCTGCACCTGACGGCGAGCAGCGGACCGTCTACGATTCTGACGACCTCGCCGAGCGTTATCTCCGATGGCGGCTTCGAAAGCTGATACCCGCCCTCGACCCCGCGCTTGCTCTTGACCAGGCCGACGCTTTTGAGCATCACCAGAATCTGAACGAGGTATTTCGGCGGAATCTTCTGTTTTTCGGCTATTTCCTTGATGTGGGCGTGCAGACCGCTGTCGTATCTGAGAGCGAGTTCAAGAAGCGCCCTGCATGCGTAATCACCCTTGGCCGAAATCTTCATTGTAGTTTGTCGCGCTCTCCCCTGCCCCGCAATGTTGACTAATTAGATTATCATTATAGCATCGGCCCGGCTTCAGTGTCAATTCCAGGAAAACACCATTAAAAGGCCGAGCCGGTGGGTGATCGCCCTTTACGCGTCCTCGGGCTTTCCGCCGATGGGGCACTCCTTGTTAAAGTCCCCTGTATCTGGTATAATCCTATGGCAATCAGGATGTTGGGAGGCTTCAGAAGTGCCGCCGAAGGAATCGGAACACGTATACACAATCAGCGAGCTGACGCGTAATATTCGCGCGCTGCTGGAGCAGAATTTCGGCCGCGTCTGGGTGTGCGGAGAAGTGTCCAATTGCAGACGACACAGCTCCGGCCATGTCTATTTCACCCTGAAAGACGACCAGAGCCAGCTCAGCGCAGTCTTTTTTCGCAGCGACGCCGCCCGGCTGAGGTTCAAACTCGAAGACGGCCTGCAGCTCAATGTCGAGGGACGGATAAGCGTATATGAGAGACGCGGAGACTATCAGCTGATCGCATCCCTGGCCGAACCGGTAGGCTACGGCGCGCTGCAACTGGCCTTCGAACAACTGAAAAAGCGCCTCGGCGAGGAGGGCCTCTTCGACGAGGATCGCAAAAAACCGCTCCCCAGGTTCCCGCAACGGATCGGCGTCGTCACCTCGCCGACGGGGGCCGCGATCCGCGACATCCTTAACGTCATAGACCGTCGGTTTTCCACTGTCGAGGTGGTCATCCGCCCGTCGCCGGTTCAGGGCGAAGGAGCGGCCGAGCAGATAGCGGCAGGCATCAGGGACCTTGATAAGTGGGGAAGAGTCGACGTCATCATCGCCGGCAGGGGCGGAGGATCGCTCGAGGACCTGTGGGCGTTCAACGAGGAGGTCGTCGCGCGCGCGATCTACGAATGCGAGACACCCGTGGTCTCGGCCGTGGGACACGAGATAGATTTTACCATCGCCGATTTCGTCGCAGACCTCCGGGCGCCCACGCCCAGCGCGGCGGCCGAGCTGGTCGTAGAGGAGCGCGAAGCCGTCATCGCGGAAATTGGCCGGCTTCGCGAGGGCCTGATACGTTCGGTCGATGCGCGGCTGACCGGGCTTGGACATCGGTTGGAGCTGGCATCGTCCAGCTACGGCTTCCGCCGTCCGCTGGATATGCTTGTTCAGTACGACCAGCAGCTCGACGACCTGCGCGAGCATCTCTCAGAGCTCCAGAGCCGTCGCCTCGATGACTGCGAGAGGCGGTTCTCGACGGCCCGGACGAGGCTGCTGGCCGCGAGGCCCGACAGGGCGATGGCCGCATTGGGCGAAAGACTCGCCTCTGCCGGACGCATGCTTTTCGAGCGAGCGGCCAATGCCCTCGCAAGGCGCGAGGCCTCGCTGGCCGGGCTCGCGGACAAACTCGACTCGCTGAGCCCGCCGGCGGTTCTCGCCAGGGGATACAGCATCGCATATCACGCGGGGGAAATACTCAAAGACAGCGCGGCGGCAAAGGTCGGAGATCGAATCAACTTAAGGCTGCACAAAGGTTCGCTCGTCTGCGCCGTCGAGCAAGTGGAGGATTGAAAGCGTGCCGGAGCCCAGCTTTGAAAAAGCCCTGGACAAACTCGAAAAGATTGTGGAGGAATTGGAAGAGGGCAATCTCTCGCTCGAGGATACGCTGAAAAAATTCGAGGAAGGTGTCAAGCTCTCGCGTCTGTGCGAGAAGAAACTGGCCGCTGCGCAGAAAAAAGTGTCGACACTCACGAAGGATGAACAGGGAAACTTGAAGGAAACTCCGCTCGAAGGGACGGACGAACCCGACGCTGCGGAAGACGAAGCCGGCGATACCGAATCACTTTTCGATGAGTGAACTGAAGGAATATCTGGCAAAGCACAAGAAGCTGGTCGACGAAGAGCTCGACCGGCTGCTTCCCGAACCGCTCGGTCTCGAGCGCTCGGTCTGCGAGGCCATGCGCTACAGCGTATTCGCGGGCGGCAAGAGGATCAGGCCGATCCTGCTGCTCGCCGCCAGTGAGTTGTGCGGCGGCGATGAGGGCGACGCCCTGCCGGCCGCGTGCTCCATGGAGATGATCCACGCCTACTCGCTGATACACGACGACCTGCCCGCGATGGACGACGGGCAGCTCCGAAGGGGAATACCGACTGCGCACAGGCGGTTCGGCGAGGCGATAGCGATACTGGCCGGTGACGCCCTGCTCACGCTCGCATTCGAGACGTTGGCGCTGTGTCCCGAAAAAGTCGTCGCGAAACTTGTCCTCGAACTCGCGCGCGCATCGGGCACGGCGGGCATGGTCGGTGGGCAGGTGGCCGACATGGAATGGACCGGCAAGGACCTCGAGCTGCCCACCCTCGAGTTCATTCATTCGCACAAGACCGGTGCGCTCATCGCGGCCTCCGTCAGGATGGGCGGAATCGTCGCCGGAGCCGACGAGGCCGGCCTCAAGAGCCTGACTGG
>CBDUSG010000129.1:0-7660 GCA_965369575.1 uncultured bacterium
GCGTTATCACGAATATGTCGGAAAAGAGACTTGATAAGATCAGGCTTGAAGTCGAGAAAATAGGCGGGCTACCCACCCTTCCCGAAGTACCCATGAAGATCCTTCAGCTTATCGCCAGCGAAGAGTCTTCCATGGAGGACATTTCCAGGATCATCGAGAGGGACCCTTCTCTCACGGCGAACATCCTGAAGGTCGCCAATTCGCCGTATTACGGGATGCGCCAGAAGGTCGCCTCGCTCAAGCTGGCGCTCACGATCCTCGGCCTCACGGAAATAATCAATATCGTTACGGGCATATCGATTGTGCGCCTGTTCCCGGTGCGGAGGCGCATGGGAAGCTTCGACCGCGCCAAGTTCTGGCAGCATTCATTCGGGTGCGCGACCGCCACGCGGATACTGGCCGAAGAGTTGCGGTTCGAGACCGAGGGCATCGATTTCGTCGCCGGATTGCTCCACGACCTGGGCAAGCTTATTATGGATCAATATTTTCATTCAAAACTGAGAGAGATAGCAAAACTGAGAGACAAGGAGGGCCTCAAGCCGATCGAGGCGGAAGAGCGGGCGATGGGGGTGGACCACGCCACTCTGGGCTCATGGCTTGCGAGTAAATGGAACCTACCTGCGCCGCTCGTCGAATCGATCGCGCACCATCATCGGCCGCTGGACGTGCTCGCTCTGGCGCCCCCGAGCCGCCAGCCCGCGCTCACGGCAATCGTGCATCTGGCGGATATTCTGGCCCACGAGCCCGATCTGAATTTTACAGAGGAAACACAGTCGCTGGAATCCTTCAGCGACAATCTGGCGTGGAAGATAATCCTCGCCGAGCGGCCTGAGCTCGGCGCCAAATCCATCGAGCGTTATATCGGCAAATACGAAGAATACAAGGTAAAAGTCAGCGCCTTGGTCAAGGCGGTAGCCTGAATCCGCGGGAAGGAACATGCAATACATACTCGTTATAAGCGAGGACGGCCCGATGCTGGAATCGCTGTCCGGCGTAATTGACGACAGCGAGATCAAGCTGGATGGGGCCGATTCGTTTTTGGCCGCCATGGAGCTTTCGTCCAAGCGGCAGTACGACGCCGCCTTGCTCGAGGTGAGCAAATTCGATTCGGCGGCCGGCAAATTCCTGGTCAAGTTTCTCGAGCGAAGCCCGCAGACGGTATTCATCCCGATATCGCCGAACGCGGGCGTAAAGCACGTCATGGAAGCGATGCGGGGCGGCGCGGCCGACTTCGTCCACGAGCCCAGCGGTCCGGACGAGATACTGGCGCGCATATCGAGATGCATCGAAAAGCGGCGGATGAAAAACGAGATAGATTTTCTGCGCCGCACGCAGCCTGTCATCTACCGGTTCAACGACATCGTCGGCGAATCGACAGTGATGAAAAACACGTTTTCGATGTTGCGCAAGGTGGCCCCCACCGACGCGACAGTCCTCATAACGGGCGAGACCGGCACGGGCAAAGAGCTGATCGCCGGCGCGATCCATTTTAACAGTCCCCGCTCCGGGAACAGCTTCGTAAAGGTAAATTGCGCCGCGCTTCCGGAAAACCTCCTCGAGAGCGAGCTCTTCGGGCATGAAAAAGGAGCGTTCACCGGCGCGCATCGCCAGCGCGTGGGCCGCTTCGAGCAGGCCGCCGGAGGGACCATCTTCCTCGATGAAATCGGCGACATGGGCATGAGCACCCAGGCGAAGATACTGCGTGTGCTGCAGGAACATCAGTTCGAGCGCCTCGGCGGCACGCAAACGATCGACGTCGACGTCAGGGTCGCCACCGCCACAAACAAGGATTTGACCGAGCTCATGGAATCGGGGCTCTTTCGCGAAGACCTGTTCTACAGGCTCAACGTCGTGGTGATAGAACTCGCCCCTCTTCGCGCAAGGCCCGAAGACATCGAGCCGCTCGTCGCCGTCTTCCTCAAGAAGTTCCAGCGTCAGATCAGCACCCAGATAACCGGGGTCTCGCGTGATGCGATAAAGATGCTCAAGGAATACCATTGGCCGGGGAACATCCGTCAGCTCCAGAACGTGATAGAACGCGCCGTGATCATGTGCGACGGCAAGGAGATAACGCCGGAACACATCGCGCTCTATGAGAAGCGCTCATCCGCGGCGAAGGGCATCATAGAGTTCCCCGAAGAGGGGATCAAGCTCGAGGACGTCGAGCGGATGCTCATTGTTCAGGCGCTCGAGCGCTCGGGATGGGTGCAGAAAAACGCCGCGAAGCTGCTGGGAATCAGCCCCCGCGTAATCAACTACAAAATCCGCAAGCACAATATCAAGGGCGCGAGGGAATAGCTTTCGCCGCCGAGCCGGCGCCGATGATTCCCGCCGGCTCGCGCCGATGAGTCCGGCTTCCGTCAAAAAAAACAACGGTCTCTCATGAGAAAGCGCAGGCGCGCCGGGCCGCTCGCCGCGCTTGCAAAGGGAGGTGTCCCGCCATGTTTCGTTCGGGCCTCGCTCGGACCGGAAAATGGATCGTTTTCCTCGGCGCGCTCTCGATTCTGCTCTCCTCGTGCGGCGGCAAGCGCAAGAAGTACTTCGAGCAGGTCATGCCTCTCGTCGAGATGAACGACGCCATCGACGCAAGAGTCGCCCGTCTCCCGAAGATGAACGTCTACAAGGACCCGAATTACCTCCAGAAGCTCGAGGGCTACATCGCACAGAAAGAGGCCATCCGCGGCCAGATGGAGACCATGGAACCGCCGTTCCTGGTTGCCTCGACCCACAGCAAACTCCTGGTAGCCATGAACAACGGCATCCGCTACCTGCGCTCCGAGCGCAAGAAATTTCTCGTAGCCGGACAGAATATGCAGAAGACCGTCCCGCGGGCCATGGGCGACAGGGAGGAGTTTGAAATCATACGCGAGTACCAATCGCAGGCTGCTGGATATCAGGTGAGCATGAAAGAGCAGATGATGAAAAAGCAATACGAAAGATTGTATTACGAGGCCAAGGACGAACTCGAGCGCGCGGGCAAGATTATGAGATGAAGCAAAAGCCGGCGGAATCGGGAGATCGCGCATGAGCGCCGCGGCCAGATTCGTTCATACCAACCTCATCGCCCGCGACTGGAAAAGGCTCGCCGACTTTTACGCGCAGGTCTTCGGCTGCAGATATGCGCCCCCCGAAAGAAAGCTGAGCGGTAAATGGCTCGACGATGCCACCGGGGTCGCCGATGCCGAGATCAGCGGCGCGCATCTCCGGCTTCCCGGCTTCGGCGACGACGGCCCGACGCTCGAGATATTCCAATACGCGAACGCGGAGGCGGGACAGGCAACCGCCGCGAATCGACCCGGATTCGGCCACATCGCGTTCGCCGTCGAAGATGTGCACGCCACTTACGACGCGGTGATCTCGGCCGGCGGCAGAGCGGTCGGGAAAATCGTTTCCGCCGACGTTCCCAATGCCGGCAAGATTACTTTCGTCTATGTCGCCGATCCGGAAGGCAATATCGTGGAGCTTCAGAAATGGTCGCGCTGAAACCGGGCGCTATCAAATAATTCGCGTTAAGACTGCGCATCCTCCGCGAAAAATATAGTCGATGAAGTCGAAGGACATAGTCGAGCATTTCCTCTCTCAGGCCGATTGGGTGCGGCGAGATCGAACGCTCGACCGCGTCGTCATCGGCGATCCTGACAAGGATTTCGACCGCTGCCTCGTGATGTGGACGCCGACCTCTGCGGCCCTTCGGACTGCCGTCGAGCGCGGCTTCGAACTGATCGTCAGCCACGAGGCGACGTTCTACCACGAATACGACGAGGGCGCCGAAGATATCTCCGGCCGCACGACGAAGAGGCGATTTATTGAGGAGCACGGCCTCACTATAGTCCGCAATCACGACTGCTGGGACGGCTGGCCCGAGGTCGGCATCCCATGGGCGTGGGGACAATTTCTCGGGCTCGAGGGCAGACCCGCGGCCGGCGGCACGCGCTACCAGCACCGGCACGATATCGAGCCGGTTCCATTCGGTGAATTCGCAAAACGCGTCGCGGGCCGGACCTCGGAAATAGGAGAGTCCGCCGTCGAGGCCATCGGCGATCCTGACAAGGTCGTCTCGAAGATCGGTATCGGCACGGGCTGCTGCTGCGACATCATCGAATACCTGAGGATGGGATGCGACTGCTGCATCGTCTGCGATGACGGCTCCCGGTACGACGAAGGCATCAAATGCGCCGACGACCTTGGCGTGCCGGTCATCTGCGTCAACCACGCCACCTCCGAAGAGCCCGGCATGGTCACCCTCACCCAATACATCAATGACAACCTCCCCGGCCTGAATGCCGAGCATCTCCCGCAGGGCTGTCGGTTCCGGGTTGTGGGCTGACGCGCCGAAACAAGGCCGCATCATCCATGCGGGAACTGATAAACCCGATCTCCGTTTTTTCAGGGTGCGCCCGAAGTGAAGCTTGTGCCAGCCGCGCGAAGACCTGAGCCCTTAAATCAACTCCTCGATGGCTTCGCGGGCGGCGTGGAGGGAAGGCACCACAGCGTGCGCCAGCGCCCTAATCTCGTCTGTCGGCTGGGCGAGGTCGGGCACCATGATGGGAATCATCTTCGCGGCGTGCGCGGCGCGGATGCCGTTGAAAGAGTCTTCGAGAACGACGACCCTTTCGGGCTCGGCATCGAGCAGCCTGGCCGCCTTGAGGAAGATTTCGGGGTCGGGCTTGCCGTTCGAGACTTCGTCTCCCGCGACAATTGTTCCGACATGAGAACTGAGATCGGTCAGCTCGAGCTTTCTCATGGTCATATCACGGGCGGTCGAGGTCGCGACCGCGAATCGAATCGATTCCGCATTCAGGAAATCCACCAACTCGACGAGCCCCGGCTTTACCGGTATCCCGTTCTCGGATATGTCGGCGTAATAAATCTCCCGCATTCGCGCGCGGCATTCATCGACGGGGAAATCGGCCCCCAGCAGACCCTTCAGGACCCGGGTCGAGTCGGCGGCCGTGCGGCCTACTATCTCGAGGTATTGCTCGTCAGTCAGCGTCGCTCCGAACTCGGCCAGCGCCGTGAGCCAGAAGCCCTTGGCAATGCGTTCGGTGTCGAGCATGAGGCCGTCCATGTCGAATATCACGGCTTCGATCATTTTATAATTATGCGGAGCGCAGCTCTTTCAATATTCCATCGTTTACCGAACTACCGAACTGCTCTATTTCTCGAATTTCTGCAACTCAAGACTTCGCCCTTTTAAACCTCGTTACAGCGCCTCTTCGGCGCGTGCCTTTTCGTATTCCTTGCGGCGGGCCTTGAGATATGTCGGAATGGGCACGTCCCACCAGCCGACGGCGGGGCTGCCGGAGTGGGGATACTTGCGGTTGACCGTAACCTCGACGAGGGCGGGCTTGCCGCTTTTCAGCGCGCGCCTTAGGGCCGGCCGTATCGCCTCGGCCTTCGTGGCCCGCTCGGCGTGACAGCCGAACGCCTCTGCGACCTTCTTGAAATCCGGCGAGTACGGTCTGCCGCCCTTCTCGAAGTCGCACGCATAGCCGCGATCCTCGCCGTAGGCGGCCATCTGCAGGTCCTTGATCGCGATCCAGCCGGAGTTGTTCAAAAGAAACACGACGACCGGGATATCGTATTGCACGGCCGTCGCCATCTCCTGCATGGTCATCATGAAATCGCCGTCTCCTATCGCGGCCACCACGGGAACGTCGGGTTTTGCCAGCTTGGCGCCCATCGCGGCGGGCAGCGCCCACCCCATCGTCGAAAAGCCGCCGGTCGTCAGCAGCGTCTTCGGCTGCGTGAACGGGAACTCCTGCAGAATCTGAGCCTGCGCGTTGCCGGACGAGCACGCCACGATCGCCTCTTGCGGAAGCTCGTCGCGCAGTTCCTTGAGCGCGCGCGAGATGGTCGGCGGCGTGCGCTTTGCGTTCTGCAGTTTCGTCACCGCCGCGAGCCATTTCTTTCTCAGCGCATGGATCTCCCTGTGATATTCCGCCTTTCTGCGGCCGCGTCTTGGAGCCGACCGGATGACGCCATCGAGCAGATCGGCGAGCACGGTCCTGGCGTCGCCGACGATGCCGACCTCGACGGGATAATTCTTCCCGATCTCGGCGGCGTCGATGTCGGCGTGTATCAATTTGGTCGGCGGTATCGAAAAACTCATGCCCTTGCGATACGACGAGGCGGTCTCGTCGGCGAACCGGCAGCCGACGGCAAGCAGCACGTCGGCTTTCGAGCAGAGGGTATTACCGACGGTCGTTCCCTTGCTGCCCGCGTGCCAGCCGTACAGCGGATGGTTTTCGGGAAAGCAGCTCTTGCCCATCATCGTGGTGACGACCGCCGCGCCGAGATACTCGGCGAGCGCCTTGAGTTCGTCCCACGCATGAGCCGCGATCACGCCGCCGCCCGCCAGTATGACTGGCCTCCTGGCCGAGTTCAGCAGGACGGCCGCCTCTTCGATCGAGGCCGGGTCGGCCTTGACGCGCGCGGCCGGCTTGCGGTCCTCGGGCTCGGGTATCTTCACGTCGGACGAGGCGGCCTGCACGTCCATGGGCAGGTCGACGAGCACCGGGCCTCGCCTGCCGGTGAGCATCTGGCTGAACGCCCGCTGCATTATGTGCGGCAGTTGCTCGACGCTGACGGCCTGCCAATAGCGTTTGACGATGGGCTCGAGGACGCGCGGAAAATTGGCGCTGTGCGTGCGTTCGATCTCCTGCAGCACACCGCGTCCGAACATGTGCACGTGTGCGTTGCCGGTGAGCGCGAGCACCGCCGTCGAGTCGACGTATGCCGTAGCGAGCCCGATTGCGGTATTGATCGCGCCGGGACCGATCGAGGTGAACACGGCCAGCGGCTTGCCCGTTATCCTATAATATCCATCGGCCAGATGCACGGCGCTCATTTCCTGCCGCACCTGCAGCACGGATATCTCGTCCTTCTTTTTCATGAGGGCATCGACCAGCCCGAGGCATCCATGGCCGGGGATGCCCGCCGCATAGGGTACCTTTTCTTTCACAAGATATTCGACAACTATTTCGCCGCCGGTGAGTTTCATTGCGAGCGCCTCCTTGCGGGATATGGGCCGTCGAGCCGCGCGCCCCCGGACGCGTCGCCGACAATTCGGCGGTAAACGGCGAGAAAGCCTTTGTCGATTTTCGGCTTGGGCGGCTTCCAGCTCTTCAGCCTTTTTGCGATTTCGGATTTCCTCAGACAAACCCTCAGCTTGCGCTTGGGGATGTCGTATTCTATCGTATCTCCGTCCCTGACGATCGCGAGCGGCCCGCCGTTGGCGGCCTCCGGGCAGACGTGGCCGATGCAGGCCCCTCTCGTCGCTCCCGAGTATCTTCCGTCGGTCACCATCGCGACCGAATCGCCGAGGCCCATCCCGATGAGCATCGCCGCGGGAATCGACATCTCGCGCATGCCGGGACCGCCCCTGGGGCCTTCGTACCTTACTACGAGCACGCTGCCGGGTTTGACTTTTTTCCGAGTGAGGCGGTCGCGGACGTCCTCTTCGCTGTCGAAGACGACGGCCGGCCCCCGATGGATCATCATCTTTTCGTCGACACCGCTGGTTTTGACAACGGCGCCACCGGGCGCAAGGTTGCCGCGAAGCACGGCGATGCCGCCCTCCGGCGCCAGGGGTTTGTCGAACGGCGCGATCACGTCTCTCCTTCGCGCCCGCGGAGAACGGGCAATCTGCTCGAGGGTC
>CBDUSG010000130.1:0-7653 GCA_965369575.1 uncultured bacterium
GGTCGATCCCGCCGGCGGACCGGTACTCGAACTCGGGATAGGCACCGGAAGGGTTGCCCTGCCGCTGGCCGAGAGCGGATTTCGCATTGTGGGCATCGATATTGCCGAAAAAATGCTCTTGCGCCTCCTCAACAACGTCGCCGACGGCCCGCAAGACGTTTGCGCGGTACGGGGCGATGTCGCAGCGCTGCCGTTTGCCACGGGCTCGTTCAGCGCCGTGGTCGCGGTGCATGTATTCCATTTGCTCGACGACCTCAAAGCGTGTCTCGAGGAGACGCGCCGCGTGCTCTCGCCCGGCGGATGCCTGCTTTTCGGCGGCGAGCAGAGGCTGTTCGGATACATCGAGCAGGTCCTGCGCGAGCGCTTCGGCATGGAGGAGGACCTCGTCGGGATGCTCCATAAAGCCGGCATCGAACTTCCGAACCAGGAAAAAGTCAAAAGGGACGTCTCGGAATGGGCGCTCGGCCTGGGCGACGACTTCTCACCGCTCCCTCCCGTGGAATGGGATTACGAGATAAGCTGCTCGGATATCGTCGGGCGGATCGAAAGCCGCATTGCGTCATACCTCTGGGATGCCTCGGAGGATGGGATGAACCGGCTCGTGGAAACGCTGCGGACCCTCCTGGCCGAACACGTGGGACCGCCCTCGACCAAGATTCGTTTCAGGCGCCGATTTGAGATGTTCTGTGCCCGTTTTGGGCCCCGAGAGAACGCTTAGGCACGGATATTGGACTTTTAGGATGATTTCTGCTATCATTATCGGGTTGCAGATTCGAAGACATCCCATAAAAATATGATCTCGGGTCTCCTCCGCAGGCGAGTCGAGGAGAAAAGCTCGGCGCACCGGAGGGGCGAGAGCCGAGAGCCCTGATTCTGTTTTCGTGTGAAAGTCTTTATTTGCTTTGAAAGGAGAGTGACTCAAGAACACATGGCCAAAGTCGATGTGACTGGAGATCTTGAAAAAGCCCTGAGGAAATTCGGCAAGAAGGTTACCGACGAAAGAATACTTTCCGAATACAAGAGGCGCGAGCGGTTCGTCGGAAAGAAGAACCGCAAGAAACGCGCGAAGAAATCGAGATAGCCATTCAGCGAATTTTTGCCGCGGCAAATCGCCGTGGAATCCGATCAAGCCTTCCGGCATGAGGGCGGGAGCCGCAAAATGCGCGACGCCCGGATCATCCCGGAAGGCTTTTCGTTTTTCGTCCCGCGGCGCGGCGGAGCCCCTGGGTAACGAATTCGGGAGAAAGTCGCGCCTGCATGCTGAAAAACCTTGACTGGGCCGCGGCGTGCTGGTAGAATTAAGGTAATTAAGGCCCGCCGACATGGAGTGGACCGATGTATGAGTCTTTCTTCGGTTTCAAAGAAAAACCCTTCAACATCACTCCCGACCCCAAGTACCTCTACCTGAGCGATCAGCACCAGGAGGCCATAGCACATCTTCGTTACGGCATCGAGGAAAGAGGCGGCTTCGTGGTCATCACGGGCGAGGTGGGCACGGGTAAGACGACATTGTGCCGGCATCTTATCAACAATATGGATGAGCGCACCGAAGGCGCCATCATCTTCAATCCCAACCTGTCGGAAATCGAGCTTCTCAAATCGATAAACGAGGATTTCGGCCTCGATTCCTCGGCGCAGACTAAAAAGGAGCTTATCGACGAGCTCAACCGGTTCCTGATCGAAGAGCGCCTCAGGGGCAAGAACATGGTGCTCATCATCGACGAGGCCCAGAACCTGCTCCCCGCCGTCCTCGAGCAGATCAGGATGCTCTCGAACATCGAGACCGAAAAGGAAAAGCTGATTCAAATAATCCTCATAGGACAGCCGCAGCTGAAGAAAATCCTGGCGCGGCCGGATTTGAGTCAGCTCAACCAGCGCGTGACCGCCAGGTATCACCTCAACGCCCTTAACCGCAAGGAGACTAACCGGTACATCCAGCACAGGCTCGACGTGGCCTCGAACGGCAACAACGTGAAGTTCGATCCGGCGGCGATGAAAGCGGTCTACAAATTCTCCAAGGGTGTTCCACGGCTGATCAATGTCTTGTGCGACCGCGCACTGCTTGGCGCCTTCACCACAGGGCAGCAGGGCCCCATCACGAAAAAGATCGTGAAGCTGGCCGTCGGCGAGGTTGCCGGCCCCAAGCTTTCACTGTTTGACAGGCTGTCGATGGAAAGGACCGCCGTCAGGCTTTTCATATTTCCGTTCGCTGTAACTCTCGCCGCCATCGTCAGTTGGGTCGGGCTTACGGCGCTTGGCGCGTTGCGCAGCCCGCAGAGCCTGTTGACCGGCAGCGACATGATTCCCGACACACCCATCAAGCACGCCGCAGCCATGATCGCCAATGAGCCGGCCGAGCCGGCAGCCTTCGCGTCGACGGCCGAAATTGCCGGCGCAGAGGAGCCGACCACGGTCCCGAAGAAGGCCGCTCCCCCCTATACGGAGGAAGAAAAGAAGCAGCTGATAGACAGGCTGCTTTCGAAAACCTACGATGAATCCCGCATCAGCGCCACGCTGAGCCTTCTGAGCCTGTGGGGAAAAAATCCCCAGCTGACAGTGAGTGGCTCCAAGAGCTTCCACGGGCTCGCCCTGTCGCAGCAGATGCGGTGCACGGAGATGTGGGCCAATTTTGACGGCCTGCGCTCCACAAATATGCCGTGCATGCTGGAAATGTTCGTTCCGCAGGAGCTTCGGCCCAGGTATGCCGTTTTGGCTGAGATGGGAACCGACAGCGCCAGGATAATTTACGGCGGCGCTCAGCCGCTCGATGTGCCCCTTGAGCTTCTTGACCAGTTCTGGCTCAGACGCGCGTTCGTTTTCTGGATAGATTTCGAGGAACTGGGCGAGATCGTCAGGGCGGGCGATTACGGCGGACCGGTCGTTTGGCTTCAGGCGGGCCTGAAGACGCTTGGGTTCTACGCCGGCGGCCTGACCGGAGTATTCGACGACGAAACCGAAGAGGCCGTTCGCGGTTTCCAGCAGGAGAATGACCTCTTGCTGGATGGAGTAGTGGGCCCAAAGACGCGGCTGGTGCTCTATGCCCATTTAAAGCGCTATTCGATGCCCCGACTGGATGACAACGAGAGCACATGAGCATAATCCTCAAGGCGCTTAAAAAAATCCAGGAACAACAAGAGAGAAGACGCTCTGTCGATCCGGCGGATGAAAGCGGGGCAGCCGAAAGAGCCGTCGTCGACTTCGCCGCCTCACCGACAACGCCTCGGGCCTCGGACGACGGTATCGAAAGCCCGCATGCGAGTCCCGGCGACGCGGCCGCATCCGACAAAGGCGTCGAGCGCATTACTCAGTCCCGAATCGATGCGTATCGATTGACGCCACGCCAACGGTTCGCCACTGGCCCCAGGGCGCTGCTGATCCTGCTCGTCTGCCTCGGTGTGTTTATTACGGGATGGTTCGCCAGCAGGATCTACATCAATGTGAGGCCGGCCCCCGACCCGGCCGCGCGCGAGGCGCCTCCGAAGGTCGCGATGCAGGCGAAGGGGATTGAGACCGCCGGGGAACCGGCGCCGCCGAGCGAACAGGTCGCTCCCGACGCCGCGCAGGCGACGTCACCCGGCGAACCGATCGCACGCGAGACCGTGCAGGCGCCACCAGCTTCGACTGAAAAAGCCGCTCCGGCCGCGTCGACCGCGCCGCCGCCCGAAAGTGTCGTCCCCGCGGCCCCGCCGGTCGAGCCTGCGCAAACGCCTCCTCCTGTAAAAGAGGCGCAGCCGGCTGAAAAGACACGGCCGAAATTCAAGATCAACGCCATCGCCTGGCAAAACAGCGAGCCGAGAGCAATCGTCAACATGCAGAGCGTGTATGAAGGCGACGTGATTGAGGGCGCAACCGTGCTGGCTATCAAGCGAAAGATAATCGTCTTCGAATACGAGGGAGAGACCTTCGAGGTCCGCTTCTGAATCGCTGAATCAGACGTTCTGGAACAACTCTTCGTTTATCTTCACTCCCGCCTCTTCCCGCAGAGCCTCGAAATGATCCTCGAAGAGCTGTTGCCTTCTCTGCGCGAGGATTCTGCCCTCGATCGATTCCTTCGCATCCTCATACGCGTCGGGGTCGGCCGGGATCCTGCTCTTTGAGACGAAGACATATGCGACATCGCCGCTGACGAATGGACCGGCGGCCTGGCCCTCTTCGAGTTCGAGGACGATATCGGTCAGTCCGCCGATATAGGGCAATTCCGGCGGATACCCTCGGCGCGTGAACGGCTCGGTCGCCCGGGTGTCAGGCAGGCCCTCGATGTCGGAGAGCGCGGTCCCATTCTCGTTGATCTCGGTCACGGCCTTTTCGGCCTTCGCCTTCGCGATCTCGAGAGATTTCTCCGCCTTCGCGGCCGCGCGCACCCTTTCGGCAACCTCACTCAGTTCGGGAATCCGCTCGGGCACTCGCTCGGTCACTTCAACGATATAAAAGGCGTCGCCCGCCTCGATCATGTCCGACGGCTTGCCCTCATGCAACCCGGGAAGTATCTCGGTTATCTCGCGCACGAGGCCGACTCCTGGGATCACGCTGCCGCTCTCGGGAAAAAGGGGTGTCGTTGAGAGGTCCAGTCCCAGGGCTTCAGCGGCGTGCTCGATCGACGAGTCGGCGGCCGCGCTCGCCAGCCTGAGCGCACTTTCCTGAATCGAAATGAGTGTATCGTCGCTGGGCTCGACCTTGACAAGTATATGCCTGGCGCTGACCTGCGCGTCCTCGCCTTCGCCCCTGGTCTCCTCGACCTTAATGATGTGATAGCCGAATTGGGACTTGACGGCCTCGCTCACCTCGCCCGGCTCCATGGAGAAAGCCACCTCCTCGAACTCCTTCACCATGCGGCCCCTGCCGAAAAAGCCCAGGTCGCCTCCTTTACCCTTCGTGGCGTCGTCATCCGAATAATATCCGGCCAGCTCGGCGAAGTCATCGCCCGTCTGCACTCGTTCGAGGATTCTGCCGGCGTGCTCCTTCGCATCCTCATAATCCGTTTCGCTCGGTTCTTTCCCAAACTTGACATAACCGAGCTTCACCTTTGCGGGCTCGGCGTATTCCTGCTTGTGCCGATCGTAGTACGAAGCCAGATCGCCTTCAGACAGCTCAATGCCTCCGGCGATTTCGCCCGCCTTGAGGCCGACAAATTCGATCTCTATCTTCTCGTTCTGACGACGATACTCCTCCCTGATCTCCTCTTCGCTCACCCGGGCGCCGGACCGGATCATATCCCCGAGTTTTTGAATGCTCAGTGAGCGTCGCTGCTGCTCGGTTATCGCGACCCAGTGGTTGGCAGGATTACTGATGGCGGTATTCCACTTGACGGGGTCGAACCTGCCGCCGGTCTGAAAGTCGGGCAGCCGCTTGAGCGAATCCTGAACCTCTTGATTGGAGACGACTATACCGAGGCGAACGACCTCCTGCTGCAGCAACGTGTCGCGAATCAGCCCGTCCAGCGCCTGCTGTTTCAGGTTCAGCAATTTTTCAATCTCCGGGCTGAGGGAGCCGCCGAAGTTGGCCTGTGCCGTCCGGCGCAGATTCCTGTAGTAATTCACAAATTCCTGATACGATATTTCCCCCTCGCCGATCTCTACCAGCGTCTGATCGTTCCGCGTGCCGGGATCGGGGATCGTTCCCCAGAGAATAAACGAAACGACGATCAGGGGAACGACAACGTACAGGAATCGCTTTGTGTTCTTCCGCATGTATTCAAGCAGCATAATATTTCAATCTCCGAAATCTGTATTGCCAATAGAACTGTGACAGGCTTGGGACGTCACGCTATTATAGCCGTTTGCGCGCGGTTTTTCAATCGAGAGTCACGATAATGAGTTTGCCCATTTTTTCGGAGGGACGCCGCTGTCGGGACTGCCGCAGGGTCCGCCCTCGATTGTGACATGGGCCGGGGAGGCGGACGATCAAACTCAAAGCTTTTCATCCAATTGGCGTGCCGCCGTGCAGAGGTTTCGGTGGTTATGCTATTATGTGGGGGCGCCGGAGACCTGAAAGCAGCAGACGTTGAGAGCGGAGAGAAGACCAGCAGCATGATACATTTCCATAGACCGCTGAGCGAGTTGGGGCATTTCCACGGGCATGAGGAGCACGACCACCGCCATTTGCACCGCGCGGTCGAGCGCAGGCGCCTGCTCCTGACGATGTCGCTCACCGGCGTAACGATGATCGTCGAGGTTATCGGCGGTGTTATGACCGGTAGTCTCGCGCTGCTCAGCGACGCCGGCCACATGCTCACGCACTTTTTCGCGTTGCTTGTCAGCTTCATCGCCATAAAACTCGCCGCGCTTCCCACGCACCCGAGCCGCAGCTTCGGGCTGTATCGGGTCGAAGTGCTGGCGGCGCTCCTCAACGGCCTGACCCTGCTTTTCATAACCGCCGGCATCTTCTACGAGGCGGTCGGCCGCCTTATGGAGCCTTCTCCCGTCAAGGAATTGCCGATGTTCATCGTGGCGGCCATAGGCCTGGCGGTGAACCTGTCCTCGGCGGCGATACTGCTCGACGTGGGCAAGAGCGACCTGAACGTGCGCAGCGCCTTTTTGCATATGGTCGGCGACACGGCGTCGTCGGTCGGCATCGTTATCGGCGCGATCGTCATCTATTTCACGGGATGGTACATCATCGACCCGCTGCTGAGCATGCTCATCGCCGTGGTGATACTGATCTGGAGCTGGAACCTTCTGCGCGATTCGGTCAGTATCCTGCTCGAGACCGCGCCGAGACACATTGACATCGGGGAGGTTATCGACGCGATCTGCGAGCGGGCGCCGGAGGTGAGCGACGTGCATGACGTCCACATTTGGGAGATAACCTCGCAGATGTACTCGATGACCGCCCATCTCGTGTTCAGAGAGGATGTTCCTGTGAGCGAATGCGCGTGCGTGTTCCAGCGCCTCAATGGGCCGCTTTTGGAGATGTTTCGCATCTCGCACGTCAATTTCAGCCCGGAATATGGTGATGCGCTGCCCGACCGGATTGAGACCCCGGCCGGGACGGCCTCGCAAAGCGAATAGCAAGAACGGGTTCGGACGCCCGGCTCCTTTCCCCCTTTCCAAAACCCTGATTTTCGGATATAATGTTATTGTCATACGTCGGTGTTTTCGCCGACCATTCATAAAAAGCGCGGCGCGCAAGGAAGGAAAGGAGGGCCTGCACAATGGCTGTCTCCGCGTATGTCTTCGTTGAATGCACCCGGGGCCGAGCCCTGGATGTCTCCAAGAAACTCTCAGCCCTTGACGGCGTTGTTTCATGCCACGCCGTGACCGGCCCGGTGGATGTGATCGGATTCATCGAAGCCGCCGATATCAATGAGGTCGGCAGGTTTGTGGTGGATAAGATCCAAGCCGTCGAGGGCGTGCTCCGTACTTCCACCAACATCGTCACAGGCTGAGACCGACCTTTCTCATCCACCGCCTCTGATGTTAGGGAACTCTTGCCCGCAATGGATCGAAATGCCGGGGGTGAAACCTGATGAAAGTCTGCACCGAGTGTAAAGCCATCCATAACGGAAGAAAATGGAACGGCTCACATGAGCTGTCTCCCGAGAAACTCTCCAAGCTCAAACCTACGCTGTGCACCGCATGCAAGCGGATCCGGGACAGAGTGGCCCTGGGCACGGTGCATCTCGACGGCGAGGTCATCGTCTCGCGCGCCGATGAA
>CBDUSG010000131.1:0-7573 GCA_965369575.1 uncultured bacterium
TCCTCGTTTTGCGGCACAAGCTCGACGGCGCCGCCGCGCTTGGAGTGGAACTCGGCAAGTTTGAGCGAGGTTAGCCGACCCCCGAGCGTGGTGAACGTGGCCGCGATGCGCGGTGTTTCGATGACGACGTCTTTCGCCTTTGCGAGTTCCTCCGCGGGGGGAGCATCGGGCGCGGCGAAGGGCTGCGTGAAGGGGATCGCGGGCTCGACGGGCTGCTCGATCGGCCAGGGCTGCGTCGGCGCCTGCACGCCGGTCTGCTCGGGCGGCTGCTGGCTTTGCTGCGGGCGCTCGGGCGCGAAGAACCGCGTCCAGACGATCATGATCAGGATCGACAGCGAGATTGCAAGCAGCATATTTCGCTGCAACTCTTTATCCAAAGGGAATACCCTCCATCGTTCGGTCTTCGGCTCGGCCGTATGCTCCGGCCGGCGTCAGGGCACGGGGTCGTATCCGCCCTCGCGCAGCGGGTGACACTTGAGCATCCTGCGCAAAGCGAGGTAAGAGCCCTTCAGGGCGCCGTGCTTTTCGACGGCCTCGACGGCGTAATCGGAGCAGGTCGGCAGAAAACGACAGGCAGGCGGTAGGAGCGGAGACACTACTAGCTTGTAGAGCTTTATTACAAAGGTAAGCAGTCTACGCATTAAAGACTTCGCTCTTGCGGAGCAGCCCAAGGAGCTGTCCCGTCAATTCGCGGTTTGGGAGAGCGAGCGCTGGAGGTCTTGCAACTACGACAAAATCTATGTTTGTCTTGATTCCGTCTTGATTCGTCCGTATCGTCTCTCTGATGCGTCTTCGAATTCGGTTGCGCTCGACGGCTTTCCCAAGCCGCTTGCCTGCCACAATCCCCGCCTTTCCCCGACGGCCCCGAACCGGGCATGCGAACACGGTCAAGTACTGGTTAGACTTCCTTGCCCCGGTCCTGTACAGGCGCTTGAAATCGCATTGTCTGGTTAGTCGCCTGTTTTTCGGGAAACCAAGCTCTCTCATACGGGCCGCGGGTCTCAGCCGCTTACACTCAAACGGGCACGGCCTTTTCGTCTTCGGTTGTTTATTATTGCCCGCCCGCTCTTGGTCTTCATTCGGGCTCTGAACCCGTGCTTGCGATATTTTTTGACGTTTGAAGGCTGAAATGTTCTCTTCACAATCCCGTCCTCTTAAAAAAAGCCCTGCGCCGCAGGGGCCAAAGTGATTATGACTCTGATTATCAAAGTCATATTATACTTCCCCGCCCGCCCCATGTCAAGCAAACGGGCCAGCGGGGGGCAGCGGTAATCCGCTCGACAACAGTCCCGAACGAATAAATTCGACCCTGCGAATATGGATTCGTTACGTAGGCGCGAATTCATTCGCATAGCCTGTGGAAACTATCAGAGGGAGTCTTGATGTCCGAATAGCCTTGCAACTCCTGTTTCCATAAGAGTTTAGATGTTATGAGCGAAGGCCTGCCGAGAGCGCCGACGCTGCGAATGCAGGGGCGGCGCCTCGAGGGCATGGATTCGTGCGATCTCCTGCCGGCCGCCGGGGCGGCGTCAGGCGGCTCCCAAAAGCTCGACAGCGGCGAGAGCGTATATCTTCACGGCGTCGATGACTGCCGCCGTCGGCACGTGCTCGTCGGGCGTGTGCGCGAGTTCGGCCGCGCCGGGCCCGAGGATAACGGTGGGAATTGCCTCGTCGGCAAAAAAGCGGCCGTCGCTGACCTGTTGATAGCCGACGGGCTCGGGATTTATCCCGACGAGCCCGCATGCGGCGGCGACGGACCTAACCAGGTCGCATTCGGGCGGGGTTTCGAACGAATTTGCGCGAAGCAGCACGGAATACTCGGCTTCGAAAGTCGAATCGGCCGATTTCAGGCGCTCGATAATGCCGGCGATCTCGGCCTCGGCCTCCTCGAAAGTCTCGCCCGGCAGGGTGCGGCGGTCCATGGTCAGCCGGCACTCATCCGGCACGACGTTGATGGCGACGCCGCCCTCGATCAGCCCGAAATTGTATGACGGCGGCGGCGTTAGAGGGTGCCGCTTTTTCTTGAACGATTCCCCGAGCGTCCTTTCAATCTCGCGGATGAGCCCGGCCATGTGCGAAATAGCGCTCACGCCCTCCCACGGCGTGCTCGCGTGCGCGGTTCGGCCGATCGTCGTCAGCGCAAGAACGAGCATCCCTTTTTCGGCGATGGCGACGCGGTTGGAGGTGATCTCGCCGATGATCGCGAGGTCGGGCTCGAGTGCGCCGCTTTCCAGCAGGTATTGCGTCCCAATCGAGCCGCCGGTCTCCTCATCACTGACGATGGCGACGTCGAGAGCGCCTTTGAGCGCGATCCCGGCTTTTTCCAGCGCTCTTGCGGCCATCAGCATGGCCACAGCGCAGCCCTTGGCGTCGGCGCTGCCGCGTCCGTACAGGAGGCCGGCGTCTATTTCGCCGCCGAACGGGGCATGTGTCCATCGTGCGATCTCGCCGGCGGGAACGGTATCCATGTGCGAGTTGAAGCAGAGCCGTTTGCCGTCGTCCGCCCCGGCGTGGAGGACGATGTTGGGCTTGGCGTCGTCGAACGCGTGCACCGTGTGCGGGCTGCTGAATTCCTCGAGTTTTTCGCGAATGACCCCGGCCGCGGCCGTTGTGTCGCCGGGCGGGTTGACCGATTCGGCGCGCACGAGTTCGGCGAGAAAACCGGTTATCTCGCCGGCCATCCCGTCGACCGTCTTTTCGATCAGCCTCACCTGCTTTTCCTGTATCGCCATATCAGGCCGTTCCCCCGGGGTCTATCCATCACGCAATTTCCACAACATCATAGTGCAGAGAACGGCGAGAATCAACCACGGCGCACGGATTATCTGAGAGATTGGATTCCGGATAATGAGGGAACGAGCAAGGCGTCCGGAGTCAATTGCGGACATTCGCGCTGAAAATCCCGAGAACGGATATTGCGGGCCGCGTCATCTAGCTGGCGGCCGGGCCTCACACCAGACTCTTCGGATTCTCGATGTATTCGATGACGGTGTTCGTGAAGCGGGCGGCTCGGGCGCCGTCCAGTATGCGGTGGTCGAACGAGAGTGACAGATGCACGCCGTCGATAACGCCGATCTCGCCGTCGACGGCAGCGGGCATCCGGCGGATTTTGCCGACGCCCAGGTTGGCGGCCTCGGGATGGTTGATGATGGGCGTCGAGTAGATGCCGCCGATGCTGCCGATGTTGGTTATGCTGAACGAGCCGCCCTTGAGGTCTGACAGCCCGACTTTTCTCTGTCGGCACAGCTCGGCGAGCCGCTGTGTCTCCTCGGCCAGCTCGAGGACGCTCTTCTTGTCCACGTCCTTGACGACAGGCACGATGAGACCGTCGTCGGTCTCGACCGCAAAGCCGATATTGATGTATTTCTTCAGGACGATCTCGTTCTTTTCCGTGTCGATCGATGAGTTGAGGTATGGATGCTCGAGGAGGCCGAGCGCGGCGGCCCTCATGATGTACGGCAGATACGTCAGGTGGATGCTCTTGTTCTTCGCCTCGTCGGCCTGCTCGGACTTGAGACGCACGAGCGCCGACGCATCGGCCAGGTCCATGTGCGTGACGTGCGGGATCGAAGATTTCGCACGAACCATCTGCCGGGCTATGCTGCGGCGCACACGAATGATGGGCACGCGCTCGACCTCGCCGTAAGCGTCCGCCGCCGAGACCTGCTCGCGCTCGGCGTGGCGGCGCACGTCGTCCTCGCTCACGCGGCCGCCCTCGCCGGTTCCCTTAACGGCACCGATGTCGACACCGAGTTCTTTTGCGAGCTTGCGCACCGCCGGCACCGCGAGCGCCCGCGGGCGCGGTGCTTTCGCGGCGGGCTTGTCCTCGATCTCGCCGACTATGCCGACGTATTCCTTCTTCTCTTCCTCCTCTTCCTTGTATTCCTCGCCCTCGTCACCAATGACGACCAGCGTTTCACCGACCTTGACGATATCACCCTCGTGGAAGGCGATCTTCAGGATCACGCCCGCGACCGGCGAAGGTATCTCTACAACCGCCTTGTCGGTCTCGATCTGAACTATGGGCTGGTCCTTGTCGACGGCCTCGCCCTCTTCCACGAGCCAAAGCACGACTTCGCCCTCAGTGATTCCTTCGCCTACATCGGGAAACTTGAATTCGGTCGCCATAAAACGCTCCTTTGCGGCCAGTGGCCTTGTGGGGGGCAAGTTGCCCCCCACACCCCTCTTTGTGGGGGGCGAGTCCCCCCCCACACCCCGACACGAGATGCTTCGCATCTCTTCCCTGACGAGTATTGACGGCTGATTCCGTCTATGTGCCAGTGAGCGCGCCTGACAGAACTCTGCGAAAAAAAGACTATTTCATGGCGGGCCTCACTGAATCATTTCCAACATAGACCAGTCCAGTGCGTGTACCACATAGGTGAAGCAAGGATACGAAGTATCCGCTGTCAGCGGCCACTGGCCGCCGGCCGCTAGTATTGGATGACCTGTTTGACGGTTGCCGAAATCCGGTCGGTGCTCGGAAGATACAGATGTTCGCCTCTCGGCAGTGGCATGACCGTATCGAATCCGGTCACCCTGAGCGGCGGCGCCGACAGGTGCAGGAACGCCTTCTCGTTTATGAGCGCGACGATCTCGGCGCCGAAGCCGCAAGTCTTCGGGGCCTCATGGACGACGACCAGCCTGCCGGTCTTTTTGACCGACTCGACAACAGTATCATAATCGAAGGGAGAGATGCTCCTCGCGTCGATCAACTCGGCGTCGATGCCTTCGCCCGAGAGGATTTCCATCGTCTCGAGGCACGTCTGCAGCATCGCGCCCCATGCCACGAGCGTCAGGGCCCCGCCCTCGCGGACGATCTCGGCCTTGCCGATAGGCACGGTGTAATCTTCCTCGGGGACTTCGGCCTTGACGGCGCGGTATATGCGCTTGGGCTCGAGGAAAAGGACCGGATCGGGATCGCGGATGGCCGCGAGCAGCAGCCCCTTGGCGTCGTATGGATTCGAGGGGATGACCACTTTGAGGCCCGGTATATGCGCGAAGATGGCCTCGGTGCTCTCGGAGTGGTGCTCGGGCGCGTGTATGCCGCCGCCGTAGGGAGCGCGAATGACCAGCGGCGCATGGAACCTGCCGCGCGTGCGGTTGCGTATGCGGGCGGCGTGCGAGATAATCTGATCGAACGCGGGGTAGATGAATCCCATGAACTGTATCTCGGCAACCGGCTTCATGCCGAACAGCGCGAGCCCGATGGCGCTGCCGACGATGCCGGATTCCGACAGCGGCGTGTCTACCACCCGCTCCTCGCCGAACTTCTCCTGGAGACCTTCGGTCGCCCTGAACACGCCGCCGGACCGGCCGACGTCTTCGCCGAGCACCATGACGGTCTCGTCGCGCTCCATCTCGAGCCGCATCGCCGCGTTGACGGCCTCGACAATGTTCATCTCAGCCATCGGACTTCACCTCCTCCGCCCGCGAGAGCGATTCGGTCAGCGTCGCAAGCTGCTCCCTGAGTGCCGGGGGCATCTCCTCGTACATATACTCGAAGAGGTCGGCCGGCGTGGGCGGTGGGATGGATTCCGCTTTTTCCACGGCCCGTTCGACATCGGCCTCGGACTCCTCCTTTATGCGCTCAGCGTATTCGTCGTCTACGATCCCCTTCGCCCTCAAGAACTTCTCCAACCTGATCAGCGGCTCGCGCCTGCGCCACGGCTCGACATCGGCCTCGGTGCGGTATCTTCCGGGGTCGTCGGCGGTCGTGTGCGCTCCGAGCCTGAACGTGACCGCCTCGATGAGGGTGGGTCCTCCGCCCGAATGGGCTCTATCCAGCGCGGCTTTTGCGGCGACATAAGACGCGAAGACGTCGTTGCCGTCGATGCGTATGCCGTCGAAACCGTATGCGATGGCCTTTTGCGCGAGGGTGGGCGCATGTGTCTGGCGTGTGACCGGGACGGAAATGGCGTATTGATTATTCTGGCAGACGAAAACGTTTGGCGTATTGAAAACGCCGGCGAAGTTCATGGCCTCATGAAAATCGCCTTCCGACGTGGCGCCATCGCCGAAGAAGGCGACGACGGCGAATTTTTCGCCCTTGAGTTTCGCCGCCCATGCCGCCCCCATCGCGTGAAGCATGTGCGTACCTACGGGTACCGAGTTTGCGAACACCTTGACCCCTTCGGGTGTTCGACTACCTTGCTCGCTACCCATCCAATACAGGTACAGTTGCGACAGGGGCAGCCCTCGTATCAGGGCGGCTACCAATTCGCGATAGCTCGGGAAAAGCCAGTCGCCGGGCTCCATTGCGGAGGCGACCCCGATCTGTGCCGCCTCCTGCCCCAAAACCGGGGCATAGGTGCCCATCCGACCCTGGAGTTGCAAATTCAGTGCCTTTTGATCTGCGACTCGCGCGAATATGGTCCAGCGGTAAAAATTCCTTAATTCATCGTCGGAAAAGGCAGGAGCGAGTTCCTCGTCCAGTGTCCCATTTTCGTCAAGGATGCACAAAGTTTGGCCTTTAAGAGGATGATACTCCTCGAAGATGTCAGCCATCGCGTTACCTCCGCACGTCACCACTTCTGCGGCGGTTGCCATTCCGCCTTGCCGGTACTCAGAAACTCGTAATATCTGGCCAGAGTGAAAATGTAATCGGACATCCTGTTCAAGTACTTCATGAGATGAGCGCTCCGGATGATCCCCTCCTCGCGGGCTTTGACGGCTTTGCGCTCGGCGCGCCGGGTGAACGTGCGCGCCATATCGAGCATGGCGGATACCTGAGTGGCGCCGGCGACAACGAAACTCTCGGGCATCGGCATCCTTTCCTCTATCCTGTCCATGCCTCTTTCGAGCCGGCGCACGTGGCGCGCGCCGATGCGGTGATCGAGTTCGCCGATGTCGTCCGGCGAGGCGGCCACCTCCGAGCCGATGAGAAAAATCTCCTCCTGCAATCTGAGGATAAGCGCTCCGATGCGCTTTATCTCGCACGTCGCGCGCGCCAGCCCGAGCGCGGAGTTCACCTCGTCGAGTGTCCCATTGACTTCTTTTCTTATGTTTGTCTTCGACACACGCCTGCGTTTGTCGAGCAGGCTCGTGCGGCCTTTGTCCCCCTTTTTGGTCGTGATCTTCATAAGGCCTCTGATGCTTCACACCCCTACATAATTCTGGGCAAACTGCAGCGATTTCGCAACCAGGAGGAAAAAGTTTCTCCATTGACAATTATCGGCGAGCCAAGGCGCGGCCAGACCCCAAATCCATTAAAAGCCGTGAAATAAGGCAATTGTTCGGATCCGAGCGTAGCAGAAAGGACGATCCGCGGCTCGGCGGCCAGTGGCCCTGTGGGGGGCGAGGCGGCGGCCAGTGGCCGCTGACGGCGGATACTTCGTATCCTTGCGTCGCCTATGTTTGAGTCGCATGGGATGGGTCGTTGCTGGAACTGAATCGGCAGGGCCGGTCATGAAACAACGTTTTTTTGACAGACCGATGCCAGGCGCGGTCACTCGCACATAAACGAAGTCAGCAGTCGATATTCGTCAGGAATAGAGATGCGCAGCATCTCATGTCTCCGGCGACTCGCCGGGCGCATTGACACCTCCGAAATTGCTGTGTTAGAATTCGGCCG
>CBDUSG010000132.1:0-7561 GCA_965369575.1 uncultured bacterium
TCGTCGACCGCCTCGATCATCTCGTCGTCGTAACCCTGAGCCTTCAGCCGCCTGGCGCCCTCGTCGCCGGCGTATGTCTGAGCGACGTTGATGAGCGTGCGCGCGACCAAGTCGGCGGCCTTTTCCCACGGGACCTTCTCCCATGAGTCGCGTGCGCGATTGAAGTATTTCTTCGGAGGCCGGCCGGTGCCGGCATCGCGCTCGAACCCGCCCTCGACCCACTCGCGGAATCCCTTGCGCACCATGGGCCCCTTCACACGGCGGTCTCCATAGAAGCGGCGCGTGAGCGCCAATCCCTTCTGGCAGCAGCGGGGGTCCCAGCGGGCCGACGCCTTGTTGCCGTAGATGTCCTCGGCCTTGCCGTATCCGTATGTGGCGCCGATTCGCACGATCACGCCGTTTTTCACATACGCGCGCAGTATGCAGTTGTGCGTGTCATTCGGCGCACAGAGGAAGGTATACGTGCTGTCCGGCCGGAAAAGATCCCGGTACACCTTTTCCCATTCCCGCTCAGGATAGAATTCGAGCGGATTCTGCGCCGCCTCGGCCCATAACCACGGGTACTGCGCCAGGTATCCGGAGAATCCGAGCGCGGATGCCTTTTTCAGAAACTCGCGCCGGTTCATGCCGTTGCCGGAACTGCCGCCGCCGCCGGAACTGCCATTGCTCTCATTTGACATGCTTTGTCCTCCTGCCGGAGAGTCCCGCCTTTTTATGTGTCTGATTCCTGAGTCCTGATATATCTGACGATGTCGCCGACCTCGCCGTCGACAAGTTTTCTAAAGCCCACGTTGTCGCGGCCGAAGGCGGGCATCCCGCCGGATGGGCGGCCGCGCAATATCGTCGCCCTCAGATAGCCGTCGGTGGCCGATGCCTGAAAAGCCGATCCCGCCAACTCGGGCGCCGTCCCGCCCCTTCCTTCCCTGCCGTGGCAGCCCTCGCACATTTGGAAAAACAACGTCTCGCCGCGCTCCGCATCCCCATATGCCGGCCGCCCCGGCGCCGCGCCGGCGCCGTGCGAGGCGCGCTTGCGCAAATACTCGATGGCGTCGGCGAGCTGCTGATCGGTCACATCCGGCGCGCGAACGCCTTCGGGCATACCCTTGGGCGGAACGCATCGGCCGAATTTTACCGCGGCCGCCATGAAGCCGTCCGAGGCCTCGAGAAAAGCCGGATTCACGAGGTTGGCGGCGATTGCGCCCTCACCGCGTACGCCATGGCACGGCATACAGGATTTCGCGTACACTTCTCCGCCTTCCCGGGCCGATCTCTGTGAGGGCAATACCGGAAGATCCATGCGCGGGCCTATGCGCCGGTCCAGTATATATTCTATGATAGAGGCCATTTCGGTTTGATCATATCCTCGATAGCTGCCCATGGAAGTGTCCGCGCGGCCGGTCGCGAGCATTCGATAAATGAATTGAGGCTCGACGGTTCTAAGGAAAATCCGCTCGGCCAGCGCCGGCCCGGAAGCGCCCTCCCCGTCGGCTCCGTGGCAGATGGAGCAATCGCTTAGATAAAGGCGCGCGCCGAGCCCGAGGTCCGGCGAAGTTTCCGAAACGGTTTCCCATGTAGGCGCCGACGGCTGGCGAGAGCGGAGATACTCGATCAGGGCGTCGATTTCTTCGGATCGGAGTCCTCCCTCTTTTGTGCCCCATGCCGGCATGCGGCGTCCCGGCCGGCCGTCAAGCAGCGTCTGCCGGATGAAGCGGTCCGAGGCGACGGCCAGAAACTCAGCGTGCGCGACCGACGGGAACGACTGCGGCGAGATGCCGAATCGCATGCCCATTCCGTCACTCCCGTGGCAGGCGGCGCAGAACGCTTTGAACAACGATTCCCCGTCGGTTGCGAACTCTCTGACGCCCAGCCGCACGGCCTCGATGCGGTCGGCGGGCCACCTTCCCATGGGCACGTCCGCCCCCCGCAGCGAGAGCAGGAAAAGCGTTACCGCCTCGCTCTCGTCTTCGCCGAGACCGGGCTGGGGCATCAGGCTTCCGGGCGTGACCTTTGCCGGCGCCGACAGATGCGCCGTGTGCCAGCCGGCAAGGTCGCGAGATCCGGCGACGTTTGAGAAATCCAGACGATGCGGGTTCTTCCTCCCCGCGTCCGAGAGATCGACGCCGTCGTCGCCACCGACTCCGTTGATGCGATGACAGCCGAGGCACCCATGGCTGTAAACCGTAGCCTTGGCGTGCACCAGTTTGGGAGCGCCCGCCAGTTGATCGAGATAAGTGTCTATCGCAAGTATTTCACGGTCATCGAGCGGGCCGTAGCTCAACTGCCATGCTTCGTCGTCGCTCCGCTCCCTTGCCGCGGTGTGTTGTTTATGCCAGTCACCGCGCGCGGGCCTGGCGCCGATCGTCGAGAGGTCGGGCCCGTCGCCGCGCCCGCGGCCGTTGATGCGGTGGCAGGCGAAGCAATCGTTTCGCTCGAACACACGCTCGCCGTACTCGGCAAAAGCTCCTCCCGACACATTCAGGTGCGTGTGGCAGCTCCCGCATCCGGCCTCGTAATAGCCCGCGGGAATCAATGGATCGTCCCAATGTTCGACATTGCCGTGCGCATCCTCGACCGTGGTCGCCAGGCCCTGTCCGCCATGACACGGTGTGCAGCCGAATTTCTCGGGGGGATGCACCTCGAAGACCCATGCCGGATGCGATCGGAAGGGCTGGGGCGCGTTCGCCATGTCCGGGTCGTCCATGCCGAGGTGGCACGTGGTGCATCGATCCGCCACTTCGAACGCAGACGAGGTTATCTGCTTGATCCCGGGCGAAAATGAAGGAGGCGCTTTGCCTTCGGCCCGGGCCCGTTGCGCGGCCAGCTCGCCGAATCCCGCCTGATACACGCGCCACGGCTTCAGGCTGTGTTCCGAGACTATGGCCACCAGCAGGCACGCAAGCGTCACAACCGAGGACAGCAGCAGAGCCCATCTGGCCATCCTGCCGACCGGCGTGATCGGGTCGAACGTCGGCACAGACCGATCCTTCAGGACGTCCCTCGGAGCCTGGCCTTCGCTCCCTCCGTTTTTCAGTGAATCGGCCATTGACTTTTACTCCAATAGAAATTCCAGTTGGGTCCGCGATGCACGGTGGCAATATACGTGAGAATCACAAACGCGACGAGGAAACACGTGAACAGCGCTATTGCGCCCGCCCGCGTCGAGTTGTCGCGCTGGATGATGTAAAGCGACCATGCCGCGAAGATGGCCACTATCAGCGTGCCCGGATTCAGAAAAATAATTATCAACTGCGGGATATCCGGGAACCAATTTCGCAGCCAGCCAAAGTTGATCGTGAAGGACAGCAGAGCAACCACGACGGCAGCCGCGAAGATGGCGCTCTGTCCAACCAGGAGCCTATGGCCGCGGCCCGAGAGCCAGACGCCGCCCGGCTCGGTCTCGCGATCGAGGAAAGGGATGAGCCCCAGCCCTATCAGCACGATCGCGGGAATCCCGATGCCGCCCATAAACGCCGAATACGAGACCAGTTCCTGAAGGCCGAGGAAATACCACGGCGCCTTGGCGGGATTCTCGGGAACCGCCGGATTTGCGATTTCCTTCAGAGGCGCGTCCATGGCCATCGCCCAGATCAGGCAGATCGCGCATGTGACCATGAATACCGCCAGTTCGGCATAGAACGCGTTGGGCCAGGCGGTCACGGTGTTCTCGGGGCCTTTGTCGACCTGGGGCGTCTTGCCGCGAACGAGCGCCATCAATCCATAAGTCTTCTCGGGTGAAGGCTGAAAGGAAACCTCCTGTCCCGTGAGGAGCCTCACGGGCTCGCCGGGCTCATCGGGAGGCCGTGCCAAGCCCCCGTCTTTACGCACCCGCCAGAAATGCACGCCGATGAAGGCGGCCATGACAAGCGGAAGCACGATGACATGGAGCAGATAAAAACGTGTGAGCGCTTCCTGTCCGACCGAGTCGGCGCCCAGCAGAACGCGTTTTTGCAGGCCGCCGATGTCGAAATATTGCGTTATACCGAGCGCGTCCGTCAGCTCGCGCGGCGACTGCGCAATGTTGGACCCGATGGTTATGGCCCAGTACGCGAGTTGGTCCCAGGGCAGCAGATAACCTGTGAAGCTGAGCGCGAGAGTGAGAACGAGCAGCACCATTCCGACGATCCAGTTGAACTCACGCGGGCTCTTGTATGCGCTCGTAAAAAACACGCGCGCCATGTGCGCGAGCACCAGAATGACCATCAGGTGCGCGCCCCAGCGGTGGATATTTCGGATGAACATACCGGTCGGCACGACGAAGTGTATATCCTTGATCGACTGATAGGCCATCCCGGTCGTCGGCTTGTAGTAGATCATCAGCAGTATGCCGGTGACCGTCAGCAGTACCAAGCTCGCCAATGCGGCCACACCGAGCCCGCAAGTCGCCCAGAACCGCAGGCTGCGCTCGTGAATGCGCGTCGAGTGCAGGTGCAGAAAAAAGTTGGCGAAAACCGCCTGCGAACGCGCGCGGTCGGTGTCGGGCCGGTCGTGGCGGAAGAGGGCCTCACGAAGCCGTGAGGGAGTTCGCCTCAGGTTTTCGGCGTAAACGCGAAACGCCGATTTCGCGGTCTCCTGTTTCTGTGCCATGTTGCCTCCCTACACTGTCAGCTTCGTCCCGGCCGGAACGGTTGTCTGCGCATCGACGAGCAGGCGCCCGTCAGGCGCAAGCGCGACATCGAGCCATGGCAGCGCGGAGGGCGCGGGGCCCTTGACGACCTCGCCGATCGGGCCGAACCTCGATCCATGGCAGGGGCAATCAAACCCGTCGGCCGCGTGCGCCACGATGCAACCGAGATGTGTGCAGACGCCCGAAATGGCAAATACCGAATCGCCTTCGCGGAAGATGAAGGCGCGAGCCGCGGCTATCCAGCGCACTTCGCCGTCGGCGAAGTCGTCCGGGCGTCCCACCTTGACTTTGCCGGATTCGCCCGGAATGACGGCCGGCATCGGCATTCGGGCCATGCCCAGCGTGGCCAGTCCCAACGTGGCGCCGCAAGTCCACATGGCCGCGGAGCCAAGGAAATCGCGTCGCCGTATCGGTTGTGGTTGTCGCAGATCGGTCATGGTCAGCTCTCCTGAAAGCAAAAGCGCTCCATTGTGATCGCACCCGTCGGACACCTCTCGGCGCAGCAGGCGCAACGGATGCATTTTTCTTCGTCCTTGATTATAGCCGAAAGCGGCGCGTCGGAAATCGCGGCGGCGGCCTTTTGCAGGTCATCGTCGTGCTCCAGACTCTCCAGCGACACCAGTCTCAGGCATAGTGTGGGACAAACCTCTGCGCAGCCGCCGCACAGGACGCATTTTTCGGAATTGAAAATGGTGTTGACGCCGCAATCCAGGCACCGCGACGCCTCTTTTTTGGCATCGGCCTCGGAATAGCCGATCTCCACGTTGACGTCGTGCCTGCGAACGCGCTGATGGGGATCGGCGGTGGGAACTTCGACGCGCCGGATGCGCTCATAGCCTTTCTCGCGCCGGTAGCCGCCCAGATCGAAGTGGAGTTCGAGCGCTTTTTCCTCGAGGCGGCTGCCCGTAATATAGCCGTAAACGGAGCGGGCGGCCCTTTTGCCGCTCGCGATAGCGTCGATCATCAGGCCGGGCCCGTGCGCCACGTCGCCGGCGAAAAAGACGCCTTCGGCGGTTGCGGCCAGCGTGTCGGAGTCGACTTTGGGAATGCCCCGGTCGCTGACCTCGACGCCGTGCCGCTGCGGATCGATGAAGGACAGATCCGAGGCCTGTCCCACCGCCAGAAGCACGGTGTCGCATTCGATCGTGCTGAGTACCGAGGAATCGAAGCGCGGGGCGAATCGTTTTTCTTCGTCGTAGACCCGCAGCACCTTCTGGAAGACGACCCCGGTGACGCGCCCCTGCGAGTCTCGCCGTATTTCCTTCGGCCCCATGCTGTTGTGCAGCTCGATGCCTTCCTCGGCGCCCTCGACTATCTCGACGTCGTCGGCGGGCATCTCCATAAAGGACTCGAGGCAGCACAGTCGAACCTCGCTTACTCGCGGCTGCCGTATGGCCGTGCGGGCCATATCGAAATACGCCTGCCGCAGCACGGTGCGGCCGACGTCGTAAGCCACGTTGCCGCCGCCGATGACGAGGACGCGCTCACCAAGCCGGACGGGATTTCGGAGCGCTACATCGCGAAGGAAATCGACTCCCCCCATGACTCCTGGCCCCTGCAATCCGGGCAGCGGCAGGCTCCGCGAGCGCTTGGCGCCGACTGCTACGACGACTGCTGCGTATTCCGACTGCAGCGAGTCGAAGGATAAGTCCGGGCCAACCTCGACACCGGTGCATATTTCCACGCCGAGCGACTCTATCAGGCCGACTTCTGCGTTGATGACATCACGCGGCAGCCGATATTCGGGAACACCGATGTAGAGCATCCCGGCCGGGACGGGGTCCATTTCATATATGACCGACTTGATCCCGAGCAGGGCAAGATCGTGCGCGCACGAGAGCCCGGCCGGGCCGGAACCTATGATCGCAACTTTCGCGGATTTTGCTTTGGGCTCCGGTGGATGCCGCAGCAAGTGGAGTAATTCGTCACGCCCCTGGCAGAGCTGCGGCAGGACCCTCTCCTTTAACCAATGCGCGAAGTAGTCGTCCTCTTTTCTCCATGCCTCGGGTCCGAAACGTTCGGAGACAAATCGCTTCAGCGCCCGGATGCCGATAGGCTTGTCTATCGAGCCGCGCCGGCAATTGATCTCGCACGGCGCGGCGCAGATTCGGCCGCAGATCGAGGCCAGAGGGTTCGGCCCGCGCGCGATGAGATACGCAAGCTCATAGTCTTGCTCGGCTATGGCGCGCACGTATCCGCGCGCGTCCGTGTGTACGGGGCAGGCGTCCTGGCAATTGATCTGCCTTCGCCAGTACTCGGTATCAGGAATTTCCGTCTTGAATCGCCGGATTTCGTTCGCGTCCGACATTCTCTCCACCGGTTGTCTCAGACAAAATGAAGCGTCTGTGCCTGAAAAATAAGGTGTCCCGGAACCACCAGGCCTGGCGGCGCACTACGTCTCCGAGAATTGCTCATCGAAAGCATCGAGAGTGACGCTCTCGTATAGCTTGCGAGTCTGTTCTCTGAGCGATTCCAGCTGCTCTCGGATTTTGCATCTATCGAACAGCCGACAATGTTCGTCGGGATAAAATTCGCACGCACGGGTAAGGACAGGGCCCTCGATGGCTTCGATAATTTGCAGGAGCGTTATTCTCTCGGGTTCTCGGGCAAGGACATAGCCGCCGCTAGGACCGCGGCGCGAAAGGACAAGACGCGAGCGTGAGAGTTGTTGGAACGTTTTTGCCAGATATCCCTCCGCTATGTCTAATTCCTTCGCGATCTCCTTGACGTCGACCGGAGCCCGGCCGGGAACGCCGGCAAGATACGTTAGCCCGTGGATGGCAGCGGCGGATGCTTTGGATATCTCCATAGATATGTCCAGCAGCATTTACGTTATTTGGGAGGTTGATTGACTTAATTATACCACCTTTCTGAATTTATTCAAGCCCAAAATCCAAAAAAATTAATATTTTTGAAAAAAAAGTCGTATGTCATTCA
>CBDUSG010000133.1:0-7546 GCA_965369575.1 uncultured bacterium
GCCTTGCAGCTAACCGCTTCTCGGCTCGCTGAAACCAACAATATACGGTTGACACGACACTATTCTATGTAGCCCAGGCCCCGGAGCCTGTCCTTGACTCTGGCCTCTTCGGCGTCAGAGTAGGAATACTCTTTGCCGCCGCCGTTTTCATCCGTATCGCGCTTTTTGAACCGGAGCGTTTTCGATTTCTTATAGTCTTCCGTGAAGATGTCGGTCAGCACCTTGCCGTCGACGTCGTCCGGAACGGGAATTCCCAGAATGTAGAGAATCGTGGGGGCCAGGTCCATGATGCTCGCGCCTTCGAACTTCAAGTTTTCTTTGATCCCGCGCCCCTTCGCCATGAATATGCCGTTCAGCTTGTGGAATCCGTTCATTTCGAGGCGGCTCAACGGCATCGTCTGCGTATCGACGAACAGCGTGTTCTCTTTCTCTCCGAAACGCTGGCGGCTGTGATAGGCGTAATCGGTCCATTGCACGATCAGGTCGGGCGCTCTTTCGACATATGAGCCGCTGTAGAGTTCGTTCCTGCGGTGAACCCTCTCGACGACACGCTCGCCATTGTCCGGGTTCTCGAGCTCGAGCAGCTTTTCGGCGATCTCATCCGCGAGCCGCTTGCTCTCCGAGCCTGCCCCGACGATCCCCTCGGGCTCGCGCCCCTTGATATTGAGCCATATATTGCCGTATGCGCCCATTGAAAACGCGCGTGTCTTGCTCCAGTCGATGGTCGAGGTGAAGAGATATGATTCGAGTTTATCGCGAACGTCGGGCATTCCGCGCTTCAGAGCGGCCTTAACAGAGCCCGGCAGTCTGCGCTTCATGGCTGTGAAAATGCCCGACAGAGTCCCGTGGATGGCCTTTTTTATTCCGTCGCCGCCCTGATCTCCCCATCTGAAGGCGAGATAGCCGTTCATTTCGAGCCACTTGTTGAGATTGACGACCTTCCTGAGCGGGCCGGCGCCGTGGTCGGACATGATGAAGACCTTGGTGTCGTCGTCGAGTTTTTCGAGGATACGGCCCAGCTCGGTGTCGATCTTGCTGTAAACGTCGAATATGACGTCGCCGAATTTTTCCGCGCCTTCTTCGGTGTAGTCGGGATGGGATTTGTCCATGTATTTCCAGAAGGCGTGCTGCACATAGTCGGTGGCGCTAAACAGCGTTATCATGAAATCCCAGGGGTGGGCGTCCATCAGGTAACGGGCCGCTTTCGACCGGTTTTCGATCATGTGGTCGATCTGCCGGATATATTCCTCGAGAGATACATGGAAATTGACCGTTATGACGTATTCGCCCACTCTGTCCTTCAGTTCCTTGCCCAGGCTTTGGGGATATGTGAATACGCCGTCGGTTCCGGGGGCGTCCATCCAGCTCACGAGCCAGCCGTTGACTTTCTGAGGCGGATAATTCAGCGGTATGTTCATGACGCCGACGCGCAGGCCTTCTTCGCTGAGGATTTTCCACAGAGTATTCTGGTCGCGCACGCGCGAGTCGACCAGGCGCATGTCGTACGCGTTTTCCTTGCGCATGACGAAATCGAACACGCCGTGCTTGCCGGGATTCTTTCCTGTCATAAACGAGGTCCACGCCGTCGCGGTCAGTGGATGAATAACGCTTGCCAGGTCTCCGTGCACGCCGTCGCGCATCAGCCCGGCCAGCGTCGGGAGGCATCCCTGCTCGACCCACGGCCCGATCAGATCGTTGGTCGCTCCGTCGAGTCCGACGACGAAAACTTTTTCGGTCGTGCTTGCCAATTCTCTTTCTATTCGATATAGCCCAGTCCGCGCAGACGTTCCTCGACCTGCTTTTCCTCTTCCTCTGTGTAAACCGACTCGCCCGGCCCCTGTCCTTCGCTTCCGTCGGCCCGGACTTCTTTTATGGGATGCGCGGAAAGGTACTCGGGTGTGATGGCGTCCCGAAGCACCTTGCCGTCCATATCGGACGGCACCGGCAGATCGAGGAGATACAGCAGCGTTGGCGCGACATCGATTATCTCCGCGCCATCGAGCGCGCCTTTCTCCCTGATTCCCTCGCCGTGGATATGGAAAATTCCGTGGGGGCGGTGCGTGCCCGTCTGTTCCAGGCTCATGAGTTCGCCGATCTCGCCGAAGCGGAGGTTGTCGTCTATGACGGCGTCGGAGTCGGAGTCTCCCTCGATTCCATAGCTCTTGCGCGTGATATATCGGTCGTCCTTCCACAGAACGAGGATGTCCGGGGCCTCCGATATTGTGTCCCCCCAGTATATATCCTCGCCCTTGTATGCGTGCTCGACCACCGGCTCGCCGGTATCCGGGTCCTTGAGTTCGCGCAGTTTCGCGATTATCTCGTCGCGAAGCCGCTCGAAGTCGGGGCCGGGCTCGATCGAGCCCTGGGGAAAGCGCCCTTTTTGGTTTATGAATAATAGCGTCGATTCGATGCCGACATAGAAGGCGTCGGTATTCTCCCAGTCGACGGGCGCCATCATCAGGTGTGATTCGATTTTCGCGCGTGTTCCGGGCATGGCGCTTTTGAGCAGGTCTTTGAGCGCGCGCGGCAGGAATTTTCTCATGCCGACGTATGCCCATTGCAGCGCGCCGAACGTCATCCTGCCGATCGATTGGCCCTCGAAGGAATCCCTGTATTTCAGATACCCCTGCTGCCGCAGCCATTTATCGAGATAAACGATTTTATGGAACGGACCCGCTCCGTGGTCGGACATGACGAAAACGGTCGTTTCATCCGGGATCATCTCGAGGTATTCGCCTATCAGACCGTCGATTTTCTTGTAAACGCCGAGGACCGAATTTTTCAGGACTTCGGCGGCCTCCGGGTCGTGGCACGGATGGGTCGGGTCGATGAACTTCCAGAAAAAGTGCTGCACGCGGTCGGTCGAGCCGAACACGGCGAAAAACAGGTCCCAATCGTCGCGTTTCATGAGGTATTTGATCGCGGCGGACTGGTTATCGATGGTTTTCATGACCCTTTCGAGGTATTCCTCGGGCGCGGCGCGCGTCCAATAATCGCCGTGCATGTCGTACTCGCCGAGCGCCTTCTTCATCTCCTTGTACAAATCCGGCGGATACGTGAATTCACTGTTGACGCCGGGCGCCTCCATGCCGGAGACGATAAAGCCGTTGACGGGCTCGGGCGGGTAGGTCATCGGAACGTTTATGACCCCTACCGTCTTATCGGCCTCGCTCAGGATTTTCCACAGGCTTTTAGCCCTTCTCGTGGTCGCGTTGCAGAAAAACAGGTCGTAGCTGTCGGGCTTGCATTGGATAAAATCGTAAATGCCGTGTTTGCCCGGGTTTTTGCCCGTCATGAACGAGGTCCATGCCTGCGGGCTCATGGGCGGAATCGTCGACTTGAGCCTGCCGCGCACACCGCGCGAAAACAGCGAAGCCAGTACGGGAAGCTCTCCACGCTCCATCCACGGGTCCAGGAGGTCGAAGGTCGCCCCGTCGAGGCCTAATCCGAATATCTTTCTGGCCATGCCTATCTTGGAATATCTGCCCGATAACGGAAATCGCCCCTTTTGGGGGTGTCAGTTCCGGAACGAAAAAGCGACGGCGTCGCCCGGGCGAAAAAAATAACGACGCCCGCCCTCGACGCGCCCCGAAAAAAAAGCCCTCCCGATGCGAGAAAAGCTGACTGAAATGATTTGTGAAATTATCGCAGACTGACGAGGAAAAGTCAACCTGAGGGCGCGCCTAAGACGATGAGAATGAGCGATTTGAGGAGTAAAGCAAGGCCGCGATTATTCGGTCAAATCCGGCTCGCAATATCCGGCGCCATGGAGCGCCTTCTATTTGACTTTTTCGAAGACGACATGCTAACATTAGCCGAAAATTTAACGATCAGCGGCGAAGATCTGCCTCTCACGAATGCCCTTTTTATTGAATTTCCACGCGTTGAACAGGCGCCACCGACCAAAGGCTGAAGCGTTATGAAAGTCCTTTTGCTGAACCCCCCTTTTTTCAGGAAATATTCAAGGGAGCAGCGAAGTCCGGCCGTCACCAAAAGCGGCACACTTTACTATCCGATGTGGCTCTCCTTCGGCGCCGCATATCTCGAGAAGATGGGAAACGAGATTCTGCTGCTCGATGCGCCGGCCGACGACCTCGACCTCGAGACGGTAAAGGCTCGGGCGCTTGAATACAAGCCCGGCATGCTCGTTGTAAGCACAAGCACACCAAGTATTTATAACGATATCGACATCGCCCAGAAACTGAAGAATGTCCTCGGCGACCCTTTCACGGTTCTGGTGGGAACGCATGTGTCCGCCGAGCCGGAGGAATCCCTGGAACTCGGCCCCAATGTCGACGCCGTGGCCCGGCGCGAGTTTGAGACCATACTTGCCGACCTGGCCGCGGCCCTCGACCGCGGAGAAGACCTGAGCAAGGTCGAAGGCATAACCTATCGGAGCAATGGGCAGATACTCTCGACTCCGGACGCGCCGCTGCTCGAAGACCTCGACGAGATTCCCCACGTCAGCAAGATCTACAAGCGATTCCTCGACATAAAGAAGTACTTCAATCCGAACGCCCGTTACCCGATGGTCACGCTGATCACCAGTCGCGGCTGCGCCTATGACTGCAGCTTCTGTGTGTATCCGCAGACGTTCTCGGGAAACAAGCTGCGCTACAGGTCGACGGCCGATGTCATCGAAGAGCTCAAGTACGTTGTCGACGCGTTCCCGGAGATGAAAGGCATCTTTTTCGAAGACGACACGCTGACCACCAACCGCTCGCGCTGCCGCGAGCTGTGCCGGGCGATCATCGACAGCGGGCTCAAGATTTCATGGACGGCCAATTGCCGCGCGGACATGGACTACGAAACGCTCAGCATAATGAAGCGCGCGGGATGCAGGACCGTCTGCGTCGGCTTCGAGAGCGGGAGCCAGAAGATTCTCGACGACATTCGCAAGGGCGCCGACACGGCCAAGATGGAGCAGTTCATGGTCGACGCGAGAAGGGCCGGCATACTGGTTCACGGCTGTTTCATCGCGGGTCTGCCAGGCGATACGCGCGAAACGATGGAGGAGACGCTCGAGCTTGCGAAGCGAATCATGCCCGATACGGCCCAGTTCTACCCGTTGATGACATATCCGGGAACGGTCGCTTACAAGGGTTTCGTCGAGGCCGGAATGCTGGCGGCCGAAACCTACTCGGACTGGCTCACCGACGAGGGCCTTCATAACTGCGTAGTTCGAACCGAGACGCTCACTCCGAGGGAGATCGTCGAGTTCTGCGACCGCGCCCGCAGGGAGTTTTACCTGCGGCCTCGATATCTGGCTTATAAACTCAAGCAGGTAATCACCCGGCCGAGCGAAATTCCGCGGACCTTGAAGGCGGCGCAGACATTTTTCAAGTATCTGTTCCGCGGCTCCTTCAAGGACTAGTATTTTTGCGCGATAATATTCCGGCTCTAAATCCCCCCTTCCCCCTTTTATAAAGGAGGAATGACGGGGATCCCGAGATTTTTCGATGTCGAACAACGTGATATCTGATCCTGTGAAAAACCACTTTTCGCCGACGGGGGCTTGAGGTTGGAAGATGTGAAACAGACGATGATCTCGGTTGTCGTTCCGGTGTACAACGGCGAGAAATACATCGAGGCCTGCCTCGGCGCGCTGCTCGACCAGACCGTCCCCTCGTCCGACTATGAGATCGTCGTCGTAGACGACGGCTCGACCGACCGAACCGCGGAGCTGGTATCTAAATTCCCCGTCCGATACATCCACCAGGAAAACCAGGGGCCGGCGAAGGCGAGGAACGTGGGCATGGAAAAGGCCTCGGGCGACATCGTGCTTTTCACCGACTCGGACTGCACGGCCGAGCGCGACTGGATCGAGCGGATGACGCATCCTCTGGCCGACGGTAAGATTGGCGCTGTCAAGGGCGCATATCGCACGCGGCAAAAGGGCCTCACCGCGCATTTCGCGCAGGTCGAATTCGAGGAACGTTATAAGCTGTTGAAGAGGCATGAGTATATTGATTTCGTCGACACTTATTCGGCGGCCTTTCGGAAAGCGGCTTTTATCGAGGCCGGCGGATTCGACTCCGCCTTTCCCAATGCCGACCACGAGGACACCGACCTGTCATACAGGCTGGCGGGAATGGGGTGCAAGATGGTGTTCGCGCCCGAGGCGATAGTCTACCACGAGCATCCCGACTCGATTTGGAAATATTTCAAGCTCAAGCTCGGCAGGGGATATTGGCGAATGGTGGTGTATCGACGGCACCCGGAGAAAATGGTTAAGGACACATACACCCCACAGTCGCTGAAACTGCAGATACTGGCTGCTTTTTTCGTGTGCTGCTGCATTCCATTATTTCTGCTGTCGGCGAAGACGGCGGCCATTGCGCTCGCGGTGGCGGTCGCCTTTTTCCTGCTATGCTGCGTTTCCTTTTGGAAGCTGGCTCTGTCGAAAAACGCTTTGACCGGGCTCGTAGCGCCCATCTTCCTGTTCATCAGGGCATTCGCGATAGGCTCGGGCGTCGGCTGGGCTCTGCTGACCCGGCGCTCGCTTTAACCTGAGCGGCCCGATCATAACAGTTTGGAATGATAAATCTTCGTCCAATAGAACCGGTTCGCTGCGGCGACTTGCCTGCCGGTATCGGCCGAGCGCCATAAAATTGCATAAACCGTCCGGACTCCCGCCCGAGCAGCGTTTGACAGGATTTGAGGGCGCATAAGAAGGCACGGCCCTCGATGGACGCTCGACCCCAGGCTCCGGGCCATCATTCGGAACTTTTTGCCGAAATTGGTCGCTAATTTCCTCGCTTTACCCTAGACAACGATCCGGTCTTCTGTTAATATACTAAAAATAAATGAGATAAGGGGTCGAAGAAAGATAGAGGCAGTGGCATGCTTATTGCACATGCTCTGCCCCGATGATCGCGCTCGAATCGCGGGCTTTTTCGCTCAGGACGCGACCGGGCGCCCGCTATCGGCCGCGCGCAGCCGACGCGCCGGAACAATAATGCTCGGGTCAACCGGAGGTGTGCTGATGAGCACCAAGTCGTTCTCAAGCTATATTTTCGCCGGTCTAATAGTGATCATGGCTCTCGCGACGCTGGGGGCCTCTTATTGTCCGCCGCCCATACGCAACGCGACCATTTCCACCAAGCGCGCGGTCATTAAGAAATACCACTTCAAAGATACCGCTTATGATTGTAATTTCTGCCATCCGAGCGCTATGAAAAATGGCTATAAGAAGGAATGCGTCGAGAGCGACGCCTGCTATACATGCCATAACCGGGTGGACAATGCCGAATGGGTTCACGGTCCGATAGGTGTGGGCCAGTGCTCGGTTTGCCACGATCCCCATGGGTCGAAAAACGCCAATTTTCTCCGACGCAACGGCAAGAGGCTATGCATGTTCTGTCACGACGAAGACAGGATGCAGTCGCACGCGACAGCCGTCAGCTCGAACGATTGCATGGGCTGTCACGACCCACACGGCGGCACGAGTACCGCATTGCTTCGAAGTTGACGCCTCCGACGCCGGGAACCCCCGATACAAGAGTAGGACCATGCGCGAAGGGCCGCCTCCCACGCCATGCACCCG
>CBDUSG010000134.1:0-7501 GCA_965369575.1 uncultured bacterium
AGGCCGCGATGGGCGGGGGACAGCTCCGGCCTGAGCCCGACCGACTTGCGATAGGCCGTCTCAGCCTCTGCGGTGTTTCCTGCGGCGCGCAATGAGTCGCCGAGTGCGACGAGGTGTTCCGCCCGTTCCGGGGCGAGCTCAGCCGCTCTGCGCAGCGATTCGCAGGCCTCCGCAAAATTCCCGAGCCGGTGGAGAACCGCGCCCAGCTCATAGTGCGCCTGGGCGCTTTCGGGGTTGGCCTCGGCCTTTTGCTTCGCCGGCGCAAGATACGCCCCAGCCTTTTCCGAAACTCGGTCGTAGCCATAATGATGGATGGCTATTTCCGTCCTTTCGATCGAGCCGCCCGCACGAAGAATGGACGCGTCGACCAACTCGTGAATCTCCCCCTCGAATCTTATTTCCGGCCTGTTGCTGAACAGACGCACTTTCTCCGATGGAAACCATCCGGGGAAGGCGCGGGCCATCTCTTCGGTCGGCCTCGCCGGACGCCATCCTTCGAGGGAAGAGTCGCGGGAATAATTCCTTGTCTCGAAGCTGAATCCGAGCGCGCTTTTGTTCTGTGTAAGCGCCCTGAGCGCGGCGAGGTCGCGTGGGTCGACGGCCTCGTCGGCGTCGATGACAAGAATCCATTCGTGTGCAGCCTTCGAGATGGAGAAGTTGCGAGCGGCCGCGAAGTCGTCTTTCCAATTTAAATCGAAGACCTTTGCCCCGACTTTTTCCGCGAGAGAGCGAGTGTTGTCTGCAGAGCCGGTATCGACTACGATGATTTCATCGACGGCATTGCCGACTTGCCCCAGCAGTCCCGGCAGGTTCTCCTCTTCGTTGCGAACGATCATGCAGAGCGAGATGCCCGGAAGGAGCCGCGAATCTTCTGGCGCCCGGTCCTCCTGACGCCGCTTTCGCGGCTTTATTTTTTGCAGCTTTTCGAGGTTCAGCCGCGCGTCGGAGAAGTCGGGGTCCGCGCTCAAGGCATTTCGGAACGCCTGTTCGGCCTCATCCAACCGGCCTTTCGCGGCGAAGAGGGCGCCGAGGTTGTTCAACGCCCTTTTGTGCTCCGGCTGCCTGTCGAGCAGCGCACCGTAGGCCTGCTCGGCGTTGTCGTCTCGGCGGAGCTTCTGGAGTGAGACCGCGAGGTTGAAGATGGCGTTCCCGTTGTCCGGATCAAATCGGAGAGCGGCCTCATACTCCTTGACAGCCTCATCTTCGCGCCCGGCCCTCGAGAGGACGACGCCGAGATCGTAGTGTGCGAGCGCAAAATCGTCCTTGATCGCGATGGCTTGCCCCAAGCTCTTTTCGGCCTCTTCGAGCCTGCCGATTTCGGCGAGGATGACCCCCAACTCGTAGTGGGCCTTTGCGTCGCGGGGCCTGCGGGCGCATTTCGCCCTGGCGGGCTCAAGCATTTTCTCGGTTTTATGTCGCAGTGAATCTCCGGATGCCAGGTAGCCGAAGTGGTGCACGACGGCGTCAAGGAATTCGATGCGGCCGCCCGCGCGCCGGATGGTCGGCTCGACGAGCTCGTGCACTTCTCCCTCGAACCGTATGTCGGGCCGCTTTCTGAAGAGCCTGACCTTGCGGGATTCGACCCAGCCATCGAAGTCTTGGGCAGGCCCGAAGCCGCCGTCGTTCGGGACGAAGCCGGCCGCGGTCGGATCGTTCACGTAGTTCCGCGTCGGGAGTGAATATGCCGGGAGGCCGCGCTTGCGGACGACGGCCTTTATCTTTTGGGCCGCGTCGGGCGAGAGAACCTCGTCTGCGTCGAGAACGAGAATCCATTCAGCGCGTGCCATTTCGAGCGAGACGTTTCGGGCGAGGCTGAAATCATTTTTCCATCGCTCCTCGCGCACTCTTGCGCCGAGGCGTTTTGCGATTCTCACAGTGTCGTCCGCCGAGCCTGTATCGACAATGTTAATTTCCGAGATCAATCCTCGGGCGCTTCGCAGGCATCGCTCGAGGTTGGCGGCCTCGTCCTTGACGATCATGCACAGCGCGATCCGCTCGGGTGAGCGGGAATTCTTTTTGCGTTTCTTTCCGCTCATGCAGTCTCACATTCCGCGAGCAGGGCCAGCGCGTCTTCCTGTGCGGGGTCGGCATCGAGGAGTTTTTGCAGCAGTGCGCGGGCCTCGTCCTCGCGTCCGAGTTTCAGTCTGCAGTAGGCAAGCTGATAGACGACGTCCGCGTTGTCCGGCGCCGCTTCCATGTAGCATTCGAGCAGCGCCTGCGCGGAGTCGTACGATTCGAGAGCGTACAGAATCGAAAGATAGTTCGGCAGTGCGTCTTTGTGCGTAGGCTCGATTTCGAGTGCGCGTTTGAAAAGGGCGAGTGCGTCATCGAAGCCCGCCTCGGTCCACGCGAGCACGCCGAGGTTGTTGTACGCGTCGGCGCAATCGGGTTGTATCTCGATCGCTTTTTCGAAATGAATCCGCGCATCGTCGGTTCTCCGAGCCTGGGTGCAGAGGAGCCCGAGGCCGACATGGGCGCGAAATGCGTTCCCATCGAGGGAGATCGCGTTTTCGAGCGCGGCCTGCGCCCTTTCGTGCTCCTTCGTTGCGAGCAGGCAATATCCGAGCCGCTCGAGCAGGGCCGTGCGGTCGGCAGGCGCCAGCCCTTCCTTCGACACGATCTGGTCGAACAGGTTGATGGCCCGGGCGTAGTTGCCGACCTGCTGGTATGAGCACGCGAGGTGCACGGCGTCCTGCGCGTCGCACGATTGAGCCGAAACAATCTCCTCGAGGTGTGGAATCGCCTCCGAGAAGCATCCATTGCTGAGAAGGAGTTCAATAGTTTCATTCCGTTTCGAGTCCAAAATCGATGCCTCCTCTATAGTTCCGGCGGCGTGGGTCCCGCCTGGTCTTCGCCGGGGCTTACCGCCTTTTCCAATCCGCCCGGCTCGAGAAAATCAAGCAGCCTTTCCTTGAGCAGACCCGTTATGTCATCAATGAACGATTCGACTGCCTGCTCGGCGCCCAGGCGATTGTCGTTGCCCGGCCGATGTTCTGCGCGCTCCTGCGCGACGCTCAGGCGCTCTCGGATCGCCGCGAGCGAATACCTCTTCTCGTTCGCAAGAAGCTTTATCATGCGCACGCGGTCGGTCATTTCCGCGTCGTAACGACGCTGTCCGCCGGGTGTGCGCAGAGGCAGCAGGACGTCGGGCATCTGTTTTTCCCAGAATCTTAATGTGTGCGGAGGGACGCCGGTGAGGGCGCTGATCTCGCGTATGGAAAGCAGGCGACCGTTTCTGCCCTGGCTGCTGCCGGCATTTTCATGGAACTTTTCGAACATTGATGCGTTTCCTTGCGCCGGTCCGGGGTGTCGTCCGGCGATGTGCAGTAATGTAGCTTCCACAAGCCTTTATCGGCAGAACTGAACATTAACTTTAACTTTTACATGAGATTTTCCTAAAGATTTCGTGGAGGTCTTCCGATTACTAAAAGAGAGGGGCCTGCTGAAGGCCCGAAACACGAAGCTCGCCCGCATGAAGCTGGCCGAAAAGGAGGATTACGCCGACATGGCTGTCATGGAAAGAGAAACGATTCTGGGCGATCCGCCGATTTTCGTAGGAGGCGCCGGCCGCTCCGGCACGACGCTGATTCGCGTGATATTGGATTCACATCCGAACATAGCGTGCGGGCCCGAGCTGAACGTGACGCCGATGCTGGCCGAACTCTGGTATGGATTTCAGACGGCGCACCTGCAGCCTTTGCGGGAGTATCTGTTGACGCCGGATGACATCAATCGGATATTCGGCCGCATGATACTCTCGCTCGTGGAAAAGTATCGCCGCCAGTCCGGGAAGCGCCGAGTGGCGGAAAAATCGCCCAACAACGTCTTTTTCTTCCAGCATCTGAGCCATATTTTCCCTGAGAGCCCGCTGATACACGTGGTCCGGGACGGCCGCGACGTCGTCTGCTCGCTGCTGACCATGGACTGGGTCGATCCCACAACCGGCCAGCCGGTCGACTACACGCGCGACCCGCACAAAGCGGCCCAGTACTGGGCCTCGGCTGTCTCGTCCGGCCGCAGGGCCGGGCAGGACTCCGTGGTTGGGCCCCGTTATATGGAGCTTCGTTACGAGGACATCGTCAGTCGGCCCGAGCATTGCCTGAGGGGACTTTTTGCGTTCCTCGGCGAGCCCTGGGACCCGGCCGTTCTCGATTTCCATGAGCAAAAACGCAGCCTCGCCGGAGAATCAAGCGCCGAGCAGGTATCAAAACCGCTGTATGCCGCCTCGGTCGGCCGATGGAAAGATAATCTCGATGAGGCCGGCAAGCGGGCGGTCAAAGACGTTGCCGGCGACCTGCTGATCGAGCTGGGTTACGCCACCGACCTCGACTGGTAACGGGCCTCGAGCGGGATGCTCCCCATTTCAGCGCCCTCTCCGCTTTGTCGCAGCTCGACGTTTGTTCTTCCTCGCCATTCGCTCCGTTTTCGGCATTTTCCCTAAAGCTTTCACTTTTCATGCCGATATATGCCATTGGAAACCGATGTCGTTGCGCGCGTGGTCTCATAGCGCGGGCGCAACCCAATTTGGAGAGTGCCGGGGGTGGAAACACAGTCCCTGGTTAACGGTCGTCGGGTCCGACCAAAAAAAGATGATCCGAGGTCAAGGCCAATGCCTGCGAAATTGGCTCACGGGCAAGGAGGCCCGCGCATTGGCGCCGCTCATCCGTGTTGGGCGCGCGCATATCAAGGAGGATCAGCATCATGGGTTTGCGCATTAACACCAACGTTACGGCGCTAACCGCACAACGCAACCTGTCCCTGGCAGATGCCAGATTGTTCAAGTCTGTGCAAAGGCTCTCGTCCGGCCTGCGGATCAATACCGCGGCCGACGACCCCGCCGGACTTGCGATCTCGGAGCAGCTCAGGGCCCAGATTGCCGGTCTCAACGCAGCGATCAGGAACACCGAGCGCGCGATCAACCTCGTGAACACCATTGAGGGTGCTCTCAACGAGGTGAACTCGCTGCTCATCAGCATGCGCGAGCTGGCGCTTGACGCGGCCAACTCGGGTATCAACAACGAGACATCGCTCGCGGCGGACCAGGCGGAAATCGCCAACGCTATCCAGACGATAACCCGCATTTCGGACACGACGCAGTTCAGCATCCAGACGCTGCTGGACGGCACGTTCGAAAACTCGGTTACTCTGGCTAGCCCCAATGCAGGTGGAATCACAGAGCTGGACAACAGCAGCCTCCGCACCGGAACCTATACGATAAGTGTCACGAACATCACGCAGGCGACGGCGACGATCACGTCCGATCCGCTCGCTCTGCTCAACAATGTGACGCTTGCCGGCATAGGTCTCGACGGAGACCCCGACGGACTCGAGGGAGGACCTCACACGATCGTCATTTCGCAAGCCACGGGAGCTTTTGTGACTTCGACCGACACGACCGTGCTCGACGGTCTCAGCACCCTCGCGGCAACGACGATCACGATCAGCGCCGCAGGCCTCGGGAACATTGCCACCGTCACGTTTGAGGGCGATGAAACCAACACCATCGCCAACATCGTGGCCGAGATCAACGCCGAGGCCCGCGACGTGGTCCTCGAGGACGATTTCGTTGCCGTCAATAACGGCGACGGGACCTTCTCGATCCTGGTCGACAGCAATAACACCGCTGTCGGGGCGGGACAGACCATTACGGTGCAGTTCGCAAGCGCCGCGATAGGGCAGTCGTTCGGCTTCGCATCCGCTACGCAGACGGCGCTAAACGGGCAGAATGTCGGAATCGTGCTGGATGACGGCGAGATCCTCAGACTCTCGACCGGCACGACGTCGTTCTTCCTCAATGATCGTAGCGGAGGCACGCTCAGCCTCACCTTCGAGGCGGCATTCCTCACTCAGAACCTGATAGACGGCGCAACGCTGAACGTGAATGTCACGTCGGCGACGTTCGATGTCAGGCTCGGGGGTGGATCCACCGTTTCGTTTGCGTCTGGAGATACCAAGACGGTCAGTGCCGGCATCGATCCGAACGGCATACCGATCGGCGGTATCGACCTCGGTTTCGGGTTCTTCAACATTCCCGCGACTGACACGACGACCACGATATCGGTCATCGACCGTGCGATGCAGTTCCAGGTCGGACCGAACCCGAACCAGACCGTCAAAATATCCACTCAGGACATCTCGTCCGACAGGCTCGGACGGGGCGTGCAAAACCTGAGCCGTTTCGTCAGCCTCGAAGATCTCGACGTGACAGATGTGCAAGGCGCGAACGACGCCGTCCTGATCGTCGACGCGGCGATTGACGAGATAACAGGTCTAAGAGCAAAACTGGGTGCGTTCCAGAAGAACACACTCGAAACGAATCTGCGCTCCTTGAGAATCGCTCAGGAGAACCTGTCCGCATCCCAGAGCACAATCAGGGATATGGACATCTCCGTTGAAATCAGCGAATTCACGAAGAGCCAGATACTCCTATCGGCAGGCGTCTCAGTATTGGCACAGGCGAATGCAGTTCCACAGACGGTACTTCAATTGCTGGGGTAAGTTTGGCCTAGAGGCCCAATTGGGGCGCGGGTCCGGATGGATAATCATCCTGGTCGGCGCTTCCACGGAGGTATAACCTGATGGGCATGAGAATCGATCAGGCAGGCTACCCAGGCCTTGACCGTGCTGCTGGAACTACGTCGTCCGGTACCAATACCGCACGTCGAGTTGAAATCAGCAGCAAACCGGCTACGCCTCAGCTTGCGTCCGCAGAACCGCAAACGCTCGTTGTGGCCGATGCTGTCGAAAAGGACGCCGCTGAAGTGGAGGGCACTCTTGAGGAGATCAACAGCTACCTGAATGACGTCGGAAGCAGCCTTTCGTTCATTCACGATGAGGCAAGCGGACGATCGGCCGTGCAGGTGCTGGACGCGAACGGACAAGTTATACGTCAGGTTCCTCCTCAGGAATTGCTGGACGTTTATGCGAAAATTCGCAACATTGTCGGTATCCTCCTAGACGAAAGCGGCTGATAAGGAGCGAAGCTCGGCTATGGGTGACAGGATTACCTTCTCCGGAATTTCTACGGGCATTGATTTTCAGGCCATCGTAGACGCGTCGATCCTGGCGGAACAGCGTCGAATCGATCTGGTGATCGCATCTCAGGCGGAAGAAACGGTGAAGCTCACGGCAATACAGAGCTTCAACGGTCTTTTGCTCGGGTTGCTCACCTCGACCAACGCGCTCTCGGACCAGGAAGACTTCCGTGTGCAGACCGTCACCTCAAGCCATGAATTGCTCGCAACAGCCTCAGTCACCGGCAATGCTGCCCTCGGCACTCACTCTCTTACGATCAACGGGCTGGCGCAGGCGCACCAGCTTGCCTCACAGGGATTCGCGAACACCGACACCGTAAACATAGGCACAGGCACGGTCAGCATCCAGGTCGGCTCCGGAGCGACCGTGGACATTGCCATCGACGCCGGCAACAACACGCTCGGCGGCCTCAGAGACGCGATCAACAATTCCGACGCCGAAGTCACCGCGACCATCATCAACGACG
>CBDUSG010000135.1:0-7501 GCA_965369575.1 uncultured bacterium
CCGCCGAAAATCCCCTTTGCCGTGCAGCCCTTCTTGACACGCGCCCCCGATGCTTGATATAAAGAGCCGTGCATGATGCGGGCGACATCCGTTCCCAACGAGGGTTGCGTTGCGTCGCCCGCGCTAGAGCCGAGGAGGCAAATGATGAGTGAGACCAACGCATATCAGGAACTGGCCGACAGGATAATGATGGGCCATTCCGAGAGAATCAAGAAACTGTTCGCCATGGTTGTCGACGACGACGAGGCGAAGCTGCTGCTCGCCATGCCCGCGTCGCCCGAGGATCTGGCGGACGCAACGGGCAGGCCGCTGGACGAAGTGAAAGTAGCGCTCGACCTGTTGTTCAAGAAGGGCCTGGTGTTTATATCGGCCAGGACCGGCCAGTACCGCCTGTGCCGCGATATCGTCCAGTTTCACGACGCAACCATTCTGTGGAAGGACGCGACGCAGGAGTTCCTCGATCTGTGGAAGGAATGGACGAAGGAAGAATGGCATCAGACGGCACAAATGGCCGAGGCGATTATGCCCAACCCACCGACGAGAATCGTCCCGGTCGAGACCGCGCTCGAGGACAAAAACCAGATACTGCATTATGAGAACGTGAAAGAGATCATCGACGGCGCCAGGGTGATCGCGGTGACTCCGTGCACGTGTCGCGTGGCGGACGGCGCCTGCGGCCAGCCGGTCGAGGTTTGCCTCCAGTTGAACAGGGCCGCCGACTACGCCATAAAGCGCGGAACCGGCCGCGAGATTGACAAGGCCGAGGCGATGGACATCCTCAAGAAATCGGAGGAGGCCGGCCTCGTGCATGTGACGATGAACACCGACCACATCGATCACTACATCTGCAACTGCTGCCACGACTGCTGCATCGGGCTGCAGATAATAAGGTCGAGACCGGGCGCCAAGTTCGTCGCGCCGTCACGGTTCCAGGCCGACGTCGACCAGGAGGAATGTATCGGCTGCGAGAGCTGCCTCGAACGGTGTTACTTCGATGCGCTCAGCATGAGCGAGGATTCGGGCGAACCGAAGGCCGTCGTGAACACCGAGAAATGCGTCGGCTGCGGCCTGTGCGCCGTCGTCTGCCCTTCGGACGCGATCCACTTCAACGAGGCGCATCCCGCCGATTTTATCCCGACTTCCAAGACCTGAGCGAACAGCATCGGCAAATCAAGAGGGGGCCATTTCACGGCCCCCTTTCTTTCTTCGAGTGTCCGGCAGAGTTCGCCCGTTCGGATCGGCAGGCGCTCCGCAGGCCTAAAATATAGAAATTACGGGTCTGGCGGCAGGCGGGTCTTCGGTGATTTTGTCGGGGTGCGAGGCCGGTGCGCGTTTTGCAGGATTTCTAGTCTATACCCCGGATCAGGGCTTTTTCACGCGCACTCCGTCGAGCAGTACGGATAGCGCGACATCGATCAGTCTCGGCAATTTCTGGCGAGTTATCTCTTCGGTGCGCTTCTCATGCAGCACCATGAGGCCGTTCATGGTTGCCCACATCACGCGGGCCGTCTCATGCGGGTCCGCGAGCCTGAAGTCACCCGTTTTTATTCCGTTTTCGATCGCGGATTCTACCAGCCCGAGGCACCTGCCCGTCTGGCGCTCAAGTTTTTCCGCAAGATCAGCCTGGAGTTCGACTTCCCTGTCGGGTCTCCTGAGGAAAAACATGATGTCGAAATATTGGCCGTAGTCTGTATAAAATCGGTAGTAACCGCTTGCATAGCCCTCGAGCAGCTCGCTCGGCGTCGCGCCGGGCCGCTCGGAGCCGTTCATGAGGGCATAGAGGATGTCCAGACCCTCCTCGAGAATCGAGACATAGATTTCCTCTTTGTTCTTGAAATACAGATACAATGTGCCCGTGCTGAGTTCGACATTGTCGGCTATTTGAGAGATAGTCGTCGCCTCGAATCCGTTCCTGAAAAAACACTCCCTGGCCGCGTCCAATATCGCCTGCCTGCGGGCCTGTTTCTCGCGCGCTTTTCTCTCGGCTACACCCATTTGGGTCTCCTTCCGCTTGCAGATTCCAGTTTCTGAACAAGATTCAAATAATTAATCTTGCTCCTAAAGCGGATTATAGCACTTCGGAGTTGCCGGAGTCAATTCCGGCGCCGGGAGATTACATCGAGAAAGGAAGGCTGAACCAGATAGCCGGCTTCTTATTCACTTCGGTCCGGACCCCGCCGAGGGCGGCACGGGAGGGCTCGCAAACGGCCGGCCGAAGCCGGGCGGCGACGGTAGCCCGGCTGTATCCGGAGGATGCGTCTCCGGGCTGAGCAAAGCCAGGCGCTGGTTCGAGTAGTCGGCCCAAAGGCTCTCCGGCGCGAGCTCGACGACCTTCTCATACGCCCCTATCGCTTTCCCCATCTCTTCAAGCTTTTCGTAGCAATGCCCCAGCCGGAAGCTTGCGCGTGCGGCGACAGGACTGTCGGGGCGGTCCCGCATGAGGTCTTCGTAGGTCCGGATCGCATCTTTCCAGCGCCCGAGCGATTCCTGGCAGTATCCAACCGCCTCGATGGCCGAGGGGGCGAGGAGATGATTGGAGTTTTCCATATGGAACTTGCGGAACGCCTTCAGAGCCTCTTCGTATTTGCCGTCGTCGTACAGCGCATTTGCGAGTTCGAACGAGGCGAATCGCGCAGCCTGCGTCCTGCCGTAGTCGGCAACGATTTTTTCGAGGGCGATGGTCTTGTCGGCCGAGGTTTCTATGAACGTCGTCTGATACAGGGCCCACGAGGCTTCGACGGCCACGCGCCCCGAGCGAGAGCGCAAGTAGTAGCCGGTCGCAAACGCGACGATCACCGCAAGCGCCGCCAGCGCTATCCAGACGCGGTATCGGACGGCGGCGTCGACCACGCCCGCAAGCGACATGTATACCTTATCCTCTTTGAGGTCTCTTCTTGATACTTTGGGACCGGTCGTCATCGGCGCCCCTTGTTGTCTGCTCGTTGCCGCCTAGCTGTGTTGCATCCGCTCGAAATAGCTATGGCTATTCCTGCGCTCATGCGCCTTGCAGCTAACCGCTTCTCGGCTCGCTGAAAACAACAATATACGGTTGACACGACACTAGTGTTTGGGGAAAAATGAAACCTGCACCAGCGTGCTGCGTCCTTTGGGCGAGAGTAGCACCTGACACGCTTTGCCCGGCTTCTCAAAAAACAGCGTGATCGTACCGTGCTCGGTCACGCTGAGCAGTTCCCAGTTGTAGCGCGACATCTCATCCAGATAAAACTGGGCGACGTCGGCGACCGCTTCTTTGCCGGCATACTGAATCCTGCCCACGTCCATCTCGCTGTTCTGGAACACAAACGAGTGCTCGCGGTCGAACTCGAAACCGGCCGGTACGGGGATGTCGGCGATACGGAAATCGGGAGCAAGCGGGATTCCCGCCGCAATGTCCCCTCCCGGCGCCGACGGATCGGCGGCGGTCGTGGCCGCGGTTCGCGAACATCCGGCGCCGACGACGACAACCATGCATGCCAACATCGCAAAAGCTAACTTCAGCCTCATCTCCAACCTCCTTACCTTATAGCCCTACCCATTAGTTTGCCAAAGAGCCCCCGGGAATTGGCGGCCAGCTTCTCGACAAACTCCCCCTCCAGGCCTGCCCCCAATATTGTCCGCTTCCTCAAAAGCGGATCGAGGATATCTTCCGGCGAGTGCGCGTCCGAATTCAGCACAAGCGTAGTGCCCGCCTCCAATGCCAGCCGCGCGACATGCCCATTGGTCGTCGAATGTCCCCGCCGTGTCGTGATCTCGAGGACGACCCCACGCTCGCGGGCAAGCTCGACCTCTTCCCGCGTGATCAGGCCCGGATGCGCGAGCACATCCACACCCGCCTCGATCGCGGCGCGGTTGGTCCCCTTCGGTACCGGCTCGACGACCGTCTCGCCGTGGACGACCACTATTCGCGCTCCCAGCGAGCGGGCCCGGTCCGCGAGTCCGGCGATCGTCGAAGGGATGACATGCGTCAACTCGACCCCGGGCGCTACGCTTATCCCGAGCTCACCCCTCGAATTGAAATCCTCGGCGACCCTGCACGAGGCCTCCACGAGCGCGTCGATATTCGAGGAGTCCGCGTGGTCGGTCAATGCCATCGCGCCATAGCCTGCTGTGATGCACCTCTGCACCAGCTCCGATGGCAGCAGAGCGCCGTCACTGAGGAGCGTGTGCATGTGGAGATCAACAAGCGGCTGTTCTGACGACATTTCCCTAAAACCCCAATGGCTTGGGGTGATTATACCACGACACCACCAAATAGTCAAAAATCGCAAGTTTTTTGAATGCTTTAAAAAATCCCGCAAAATTATCCGAATTCTCAGATTATCGGGCCGATTTCTCCTTGACCCGCCCGAGTTCTCCTGATAAAATGGCCTCCGGGCTCCCGGCAATATCTTCCCCACAGGGAAATGCAGGATATATGCGCCGTCGGGCTTCCTCGGGCTATGGCTCGGGCGCTAAGCGGGGTCAACCCCGCCCTCGTTTTTGCGCAATATGGATTTCGGCCCCCTTGATCCGACGGAACGCAATACGGAACGCAATTTGGTTACAATTTCTCTTTGATTGGATGAATCCATTGGACTTCCTCGATGCGACAGCATGAATCCGGAAATACAGAAATTTTGGACCGTCTCTTCAAGGCGCAATCGATCGCCGTCATCGGCGCGTCGAAGAATCCGGGAAAATGGGGATTCCTGATCCTGATGAACATCCATCTCGGAGGGTTCAGAGGAAAAGTCTACCCTATCAATCCGCGCGAAAAAGAAATCCTGGGCTACGAAGTGTTTCCCTCTATCGCCGACTTGCCCGAGCCGGTCGACCTGGCGCTCGTAATTCTACCGCCGTCAAAGGTGCCGCAGGTCATCCGCGAGTGCGGCGGCAGGGCGAAAACGGCGCTCGTGATAACGGCCGGCTTCGGCGAACTCGGTCCCGAGGAGAGGGAGTTGGAAGACGATCTTGCCGCCGCAGCGCGCGAGACCGGCATACGCGTAGTCGGCCCAAACTGCAACGGTGTGCTCGGCTCGAGTCCATCGAGCATGTATGCGCTCATGCCGTCGTATTTTCCCCGGCCGGGCACGATCAGCATGGCATCGCAAAGCGGCAACATCGGCGGCATCATGCTGCGCACCGCGCTGAGGCGCGACTGCGGGTTCGGCAAATATGTCAGCACCGGCAATGAGGCCGACCTGCACATGGAAGATTACTTCGAGTATTTTCTCGGCGATCCCGACACCGACGTCATCTTGTCCTATGTCGAGGGCGCGCGCGACGGCAAGCGACTCATGGAAGTCGCGCGCGCGGTCACCCCGCACAAACCCATCGTCATGCTCAAAGGCGGCCGTACGCCAAGCGGGGCCGTCGCCGTAAACTCGCACACCGGCTCACTCGCGGGTTCCGACGCCGTGTTTGCGGCCATGTGCAAACAGGCGGGGATAATCCTCGTCGATGACCTCGATGAACTGCTCGACGTCGCGCTCGCACTAAAGCGGCAGCCTCCGCCGGAGGGCGACCGCGTGGGCATACTCACCACCGGCGGCGGGCTGGGCGTGCTCTCGTCCGATATCTGCGACGGCATCGGGCTCGATGTCGTCTGCCTGAAAGACAGCACCATCGAAAAGCTCGACGCAGTTCTGCCGCCGTGGTGGAACCGCGGCAACCCGGTCGACCTGGTGGCCGGGCTCTCGAAGAGCAGCGTCAAGGGGTGCCTCGAGGCGCTCGCGACCGCCGACGAGGTCGACTGCATTCTCATGCTCGGGATCGGGCTGGGGGGCTCGCGCAAGAAGGTTCTCACCGAATCACCGCTGTACGAAGATCCCGCGGTCAAAGAGATGGTGAGCAGACTTCTCGAAGGGGAACAGGAATCCGCCCGCACGCTGATCGAATGCCTCGACGCCATCAACAAACCGATACTGGTCGTGTCCGACTCGGCCACCTTGTCGAAGCAGGACAGGACGGGCGCGCTCGAGATCCTCGAGGCGAACGGAATCTATCCTTACCACAACATAGCGCGCGCGGCGACCGTGATGAAACACCTCGTCGAACGGCAGCGATTCCTTCGAAAGATATCTTAGACGACAACTCATCTTGCCGTGAAATCAGGTCGATAAACTCGTTGTCCGACGCATTGTCATTTCCCTGCAGCCACATTGTTATTTCCGCTCCTCCATGTCATTGGCGTCCCTCCATGTCATTCCCGCTCCTCCCTGTCATTCCCGCTCCTCCCTGTCATTCCCGCTCCTCCCTGTCATTCCCGTCCCTCCATGTCATTTCCGCTCCTCCCTGTCATTCCCGCGGAGGCGGGAATCCATTGCTCAGCTCGTTTTTCCTGGATACAGAGGAGTAATGGATTCCCCGGTCAAGCCGGAGAATGACGCGTTGCAGGCAGGCCGGAGAATGACGCGTCGCAGGCAGGCCTGAGGACGGCGCTCTCTGCAAGGCCGCCACTCTTGCGCTGTGCCGCGCATGATTCGCTAGTGTTTTCGGAATATTACCGGGGCCGGGCTTCCGACGTCTCGCTCCGCCGCTCCGCTTTTCCCATTCGATCTCTCAATGTGATATAGTGTCGCGACTCTTTTTTCTTTACCCAAACAGTAAGGAGTAAGCCTATGGATCAAGGGAAGGGCGGAACCTTTTACGGCTGGACGCTCGTCGTCGTATGCTTTATCGTCAACTTTTTCATTTTCGGCATTTCGGTAAACACGTTCACGGTTTACGTCAAGCCGATCCAGGGCGATCTCGGGTGGTCACGCGCTCAGATATCATTTGCGATGCTTCTCGCGCCGATCGCGCTGGGAATCGCCGCCCCTTTCATCGGAGGATTGATCGATCGCGTCGGAGCAAAATCCGTGATGGCGACGGGAGCGGCCATGGTCGGAGTCTCCTCGCTGTTGCTGGCGAAAACGCAGGCCCTGTGGTATTTCTACACGATATACATCATCGCGGGAGTCGGGCAGGGATGCGCCACAATCATCCCCATATCCCTCGTGATCTCGAACTGGTTCGACGTGAAGCGTGGCAGGGCTTTGGGTATAGTGATGACAGGCACCGGTCTGGGCGCGATGGTGATGGTTCCCGTCACGACCTGGATCGTGCACACGTATGGGTGGCGTACCTCCATATTCGTCATGGGATGGATAATCCTCCTCATGGTACCGCTCGAGCTCGTATTCATCCGCACGCGCCCGTCCGATATGGGCTTGCTGCCCGACGGCGGAATTGTCTCACCGAGTGAGCCGCAGGTACTGAGCGGACTCTCCGTTCCCGAGGCCGTCAAGACGCGATCATTCTGGCTGATCGGGGCGATGATGTTCTTCGCGGGACTGGTGGCGATGGGTATCGGCGTTCATCTCATGGCATACCTGACCGATGTCGGACACTCGCCGGGAACGGCCGCCTTTATCATCTCCATTATTTCCGGTTTGACGGTGATCGGAAAGATCGGAACGGGCTACATTTGCGATCACTGGGGAATCCGCTGGGCCATCGCCCTTACTTTTTCAGTCATCAT
>CBDUSG010000136.1:0-7484 GCA_965369575.1 uncultured bacterium
ACTGATATTTCGAGAAGCGTGCTGGATGCAAAAGACTAATATGTAGATGAGGGCCTTGCGTGGAATAGATCAAAGTGTGACTATTATCGCCGCCCCCAAAGTGAAGGTTTCACCCATCCGATCGTTTAAATATCGCTCTCAGAGAGTGACGTTTCTGTTTTCTTCCATTCTGCACTGTTTTGGCGATTCCCAATCACCGTAATCCGCATCTCGAAATATCAGTTGGAGCGGTAAAATCGAGGAAGAACGGAGGGTTAAACCATATATAACGTCCTCATGAAGAGGCGCCCCAATTTAAATCGAACCTCATCCCTGCATCGAGCGCCGGCACATGCGGGCGGCCCCATGTCTTGGGTATATCCCCCCTCTACTGGGGCAAATGCCCCTGGACAGCCCATGGGGAGCAGGTGCGATCCGATCTTAAGTCTTTGCAATCCCTTCACATAGAGATACCTGAATCGAGTGGCACACCTCTTGCACAAATAGTTGATGCATATGTATGTCCGGCTCGGCTTGTCGACGAGCGCCATCTGACTCGGCCGGAGACCGTGAAATCGGCCGTGATTTATGCTAAAATGGGGCTATGATTAACACAGGTCTCATGCCGGGAGTTGTTGAGAAATGTTTCGGAAAAGCTTCCCGATAGTCGGCTTAATCGTTGCAGCGCTCGTGTCCGGAGCCGCCCATGGCGGATCGATCGTCGGGTCGGACCACGACATGACCAGCATCGGCATCACACGCCAGCATGCGGGCACGGATTTCAACGATTACGACGAGGTCTGCGTGTACTGCCACACGCCGCACGGGGCCGATCCCTCCGTCCCCCTCTGGAATCGCCAGATCAACCAGGGCAGTTACACGCTTTACAACAGCGCCACGCTCGATGCGAGTATGGAGCAGCCTTCACTCACCGGGATAACACGGATGTGCCTGAGCTGCCACGACGGCACGATCGCTGTCGACAGCCTGGTCAATACGCCAAACAACAATTTCCCCGTGGCTGGAGATCATATGAGGATGTCCACCGACCTTGCCGCCGACTCATGCAACTCGTGCCATTCGACTGCCGACGACGGCGTCACCGTCGACGTAGGTCCCAGCTTCGTAACGACAGACCTCTCGGACGATCATCCGGTTTCCTTCGTTTACGACGACGATCTGGCAACCACCGACGGCGGGCTCGAAACACCCTCGAATACGCCCAGCGGTCTGGGCGGATTCATCGCGGATGACATGCTCATCAACAGCAGGATCGAGTGCGCATCGTGCCACAACGTGCATGATCCCGACATATTTCCTTTTCTTATCAAGGATAACACCGGCAGCGCGCTCTGCGTGACATGCCACATGAAATAGCGGAAAGCCCGGGAGACCCCTTGTGAGAGGCGGCGCCGACAGACAGAAATCGCAAATGCAGCAGGCCGACAGTTCGTTTTTCAGGCTGCGAACGCGGCCCGGCGCCTCCGGTTCCGCCCATTCCCGCAGCAGGAGAAGAATGCGGAAAACGGCCCTGGCGGGTCTGGCCGTCGCTTTGGCCGTGACATTCCGGGCCGGCGACGCCGCGGCGCGCTATTTACCCAACGGCATATACAAATCAAAACACAACCTCTCAGTTTCCGGCCCCGGTCCCATCAAGGCGATGACGGAAACCAGAGTATGCGTTTTCTGCCACACGCCGCACGAGGCCAAGCCCGCGGCCCCGCTGTGGAACCACGACATGCCCAAGGGAACGATCTACAAGCTTTATGACAGCACGACCCTGAGGGCCAAAGCCACGGGCCAGCCGACAGGCCCCTCGAGACTGTGCCTGAGCTGTCATGACGGCTCGATAGCCCTGGGCGCCGTGGGCACCGAGGCGGCCGACATCAGGATGGCGGATCGCGGCGCGCCGATAGAGACCATACCCGCCGACCATTTATCGAACCTGACCAATGACCTCTCGGACGATCACCCGATTTCGTTTTCGTACGGCAGAAAGCTTTACGGACTTGCAAGGGGACAATTGAGGGACCCCGCGCTGCTGCTCGGCGACGTGAAACTGTTCAGGGGCAAGATGGAATGCACTACGTGCCATGAATCTCACGACAACAGCTTCGGCAAATTCCTGGTGATGAGAAACATCAATTCAGCGCTCTGCCTGACGTGTCACACGATGGATTATTGGGTCAAGAAGCCGGGTGTTCCGGCGCTCTCGTCGCATAAGACTTCGACCAAAACGTGGAGCGGCTTCGATGAAAATCCGTGGAAGAAAACCGGTTATCTGGCCAAATTGCCGGGCGTGGAAAGGAAGCTCACGGTCGAATTGAACGGATGCGCGAACTGCCATTCGACGCACTCGGCCAAGGGCGCCCAGCGCCTTCTGCACCATGCCGAGGAAGAACGCAACTGCCTCCCATGCCACAATGGAAACGTGGGCTCGACGGACATCGAGGCCGAGTTCGAGAAAAAGTACAGCCACCCGATATACGATACGGCCGGCGTCCACGATCCCAGGAATGACCTCAAAACGGCGCGCAGGCACGTGGAATGCGTCGATTGCCACAACCATCATGCCGCGCAGGTCGGCTCTCACATCGTCGCCGAGGACGGAAACGACGCCTCGCCGGCCCTCGAGGGCGTCTGGGGCGTCGAGCCGAACAACTCGTCTCCCATGTCGCCTTTGCCGGGGCGGCTGAGCCTCAGGAAGCCCTCATTCTCGCTCGTAAAGCGTGCCGAAAAAGAGTACCAGATTTGCCTGAAATGTCACTCTTCACATGCGTTCGGGAACTCGCCGCCGCGCGATTACACGGATCAGGGCAAGGAGTTCAACGTTTACAACTTCTCCACGCATCCGGTCATAGAGCCGGGCGACAACAGCTATTGCAACTCTGCGACCATGGAGCCGCCATGGAATCAGGACTCAGGCGATCACGACACCATGTACTGCAGCGACTGCCACGGCAGCGACGATCCCGATGCGCCCGCCGGCCCGCATGGATCGAATAACGAGTACCTGCTCAAGGCCGCGGGTCCCGGCGACAGCTACGACGATCTGTGCATCTTATGCCACAAGGCTTCGGTCTATATCGACGGCAGGAGCGGCAGCAGATTCAAGGAGCACGGCAGGCGCGAACATCTCTACGACAGGACCGACAACCGGCTCGGCTGTATGGCGTGCCACGCGGGCAATGCCGGAATCTACGGCGGCAGGACCGGCAACATACACGGCAGCAACTACCAGTGGCCGGATCATGAAGGCAAACCGGGCCTTACATCCGACAATATGCTCGTCGGCGGATACAACATCGCCATCTGGGAGGACAGCTTCGGCAAAAACAAATGCATGTCCGATTCCGCCGCCTCAGGCGTCGGCGACGGTTCGCATTGCCATATGGGCGAGCAGAGCTGGCCCTAGTGTCGTGTCAACCGTATACTGTCCGGTCTCAGACTCCCCCAAGTTGTCCAAGGCAAGGCGCAGCCACGACACTAGCCTTCGCATTCGGGCCTTCGTCACAGAGTAAGGGAGCAGATGATTAAACTTATAGATTAATCAAGAATCGAGTTCGACAATAGTCCCGGTTTCGAGAAACTGTCCTTATGTTATTATTTTCAGGAAGTTATCAACTATTCCTCACCTTAGGGTAATATATCCTACAGACTAATTACTAAGCTTGGGGATTTCACCCTGTTGTTGGGGGATATAACCCGGAAACAGAAGAAATCTCCGGGCCGAGTATGGCTCTAAGCCATTTAATGCCAGTGGTATACGTGTATCCGAGATGGATGGCATAGCTCTTGCTCTTCTATATTAGCGAGTTATTCTGCCTGATATTTCTCCCGGGCGGAGGCTTCCGGTGTGAACGGGCCGGCACTTTCGCCGTAACCAGTTGAAAGCCAGTTGGTTTGACGACCCGGATGATGCCGAGAAAATCAAAAACCAGCAGCGTCGCTTCGGTTGGCCTTTTGGTTAGCCTTGTTGCTCTAAGCCTGCTTTTACTGTCGTGTACGACCGCTATGGCTATGGGGCTGGGCAACGATCCCCCCGTTATCACCTCCGTGACCGCGAATCCCAACCCCGTTTTTCCGGGCGGGCAATCGGGCCTGACATGCGTGGCGAGCGATCCGGATGGAGCGGTCACGCAGTATGAGTGGACGGCCGACGCCGGAACCTTCCCCAACGGAACGACAAGCCAGGTGGTTCCCGCGCCCGAGAACACCATCGTGTGGGCCGCCCCGGCGGAAACCGGATACGGCAATATCACGGTGACGGTCTACGACGGCGGCGGCGGATACGGCGGCCCACCCGCGACCGCCACGCAATACCTGAGCATCCTCGTCGACGGCCAGAACAACTCGCCGATAATAACATCGCTGGTCCCCGAGACCGATTCGGTATTCCCGGGCGAATCCATTTTCATCATCGCCTCCGCGATCGATCCCGACGGCGATCCCTTCGCGTTCCAGTGGAGCGCCTCGCGCGGCACGATCACGGGCGACGCCGACGCCGACCCCGAGGCCATCATATGGACGGCCCCTCAGACGGGCGGCGATTGCACGATCACCGCAACCGTGACCGACGGCCTCGGCGGACAGGGCTCCAGCAGTGTCGGAATCAGCGTCTCGATTGCTCTCGAGGCCGGATATATCAGGACGCCCGGCGCGAACCCCGTCAGGATAGCGACGGACTCCTCGGGGAAGATTTACGTTTCCGACTCGCACAGGAATCGTGTTCTCGTCTATAACGAAGTGGGCGACTTCGTGAGACAGATCAGGGGCCTCGATGCGCCGCTGGGCGTCGCAGTGGGTCCGGACGGAAGACTCTACGTCGGCGAGGACGGCAAAGATCGTGTTTCCATTTACAATACATCCGGCTCGCTCCTGGGAACTCTGGGCTCGACGGCCGTTCAGATGCCCAACGGAATCGCGGTCGATCCCGTTCTTCATCTGATTTTTGTTGTCGACTCGAAGACCGCGCGAGTGCTCATATTCGATTCCGGTGGAAGCCTCGTGCACGTCGTCGACGGCTCGTTGGCCGTTCAGGGCGGATTCATCTTCCCGGTCGGCGCCGCGATCGACGCCGCGAGTCAAACCCTTTATGTGACCGACGCCGGACGTTACAAAGTGTATGGACTCGATTATGCTGGAAACCTCAAGTCCAGTTTCGGCAGCATGGGACGCGGCAACGGCAAGTTCACGCGACCCCAGGGAATCGCCGTCGACGGACAGGGACGCGTTTTCGCCGTCGACGTGTTCCAGTCGTATATCCAGGTATTCGATTCCGGCGGGCAGTTCGTGGCCGCCCTTGGAAGTTTCGGCAAAGGCAGGGGCAACCTCAGCGTGCCGCTCGACGCCTGCGTCGATCAGTTCGACCGTCTTCTCGTGACGTCCAACGATAATTCGCGAATCGAGATATTCAGCCTTACCGAGGATATCATTCCGCTTCCGAACATACCGCCGACCGAACCGACGCCTTACCTGCCGCTGGACTGGGCCGAAGTCGCCACGCGCACTCCCGATCTCGTTGCGCTTCCCGCCACCGACGCCGATGGGGACACGCTCCTTTATGAATTTGAGATATATGAGTCCGGCGAGCTCGATCCCTATGCCCTGGTCTCGGGCGTACTGGAGAGCGTGGGCCAGGTGAGCTGGTCGGTCGCGCCGTCGCTGAGGGAGAACACTTTCTACGAATGGAAAACCCGGGCCACCGACGGCCTCGGGCCGGGCCCGTGGGCATTGAAGCGCGTCTTCTTCGTCAACGCAGTCAACGACTCTCCGCTCGCGCCCGCCGGCGTCGTGACGCTGCCGGGAGCCGAGCTCAGGCCCGACGGCGCGCTGGAATGGCTGGCCTCCGCCGATCCGGACGCGTTCGACCAGATCACTTATGTCCTCGAGATAGACGACGACCCGGACTTTTCCAGCGTCCTTATACGCGAGGAAAATATTCAGACCAACAGCATAACGCTCAAGTCGCTGACACAGTATTCGCTGCTCGTCGACGAAACGATGTACTACTGGCGCGTAAAAGCCGTCGACAATCACGGAGCCGAATCGGACTGGGCCAACGGCTCGTTCTACTTCAACTGGCTTGAAATCCATGTTTTCAGCACGCCCGAGGGCGCCGGCGTATATATCGACGGCAACCCCGCATATCCGGGGTGGAAGGCGCAACCCGGCTCGACGCCGATGACCGTCACCGAGGTCGAACAGCAACTGCACGTCGTGACAATCAAAAAAGCCGGTTATGACGACTACACAACGATTGTCGACAACCGGCCGGGGATTGATGCGCAGGTAGTCGCGACGCTGAGCCCGGCCGCGAGGATCGTTCCGGGCTCGCCGAGAATCTATTCGATGGACTCGTTCCTGCAGAGCGGCGTAACGCGCTCGCGGCCCTTCCTCGTCGATTGGAACTATGACGCAACCATGGACATGCTGCTCAGCGACGATTCCGGACTCGTGCGGCTCGTGCTCGGCGGCGAGCGGCCGTCCGAGCAGGGAATACTGCTCGATACGGCGGCCGTGTTCGGGGTGCCGGTACGGGATGCCACAGTGTTTGCCGTCGATTGGGACAACGATTCCGATTTCGACCTGCTCATCGGAACCAGGAGTGACGGTATCCTGCTGGCGATAAACACGGGCGGCCAGCTGACGCCGGCCTTCGCGAACGGCGGCAAGATACAGGTGCTCGGACGCGATCCGCTGTCGTTCGCGACCAACCTCGTGCCGGTGGTCGTCGACTGGAACGACGACGGCAGGAAGGATATGATAGTCGGGTGCTCGTCCGGCCTGATCGGGCTGTATATCAATTCCGGGACCGACAAGGCCCCCGAGTTCGCGGTCGAGCAGTATGTCGAGGCCGACGGCGAACTGGTGCTCGCGCCGTCCGGATATGCCGTTCCGTTCGTCGCCGATCTGAACGCCGACGGCCTGCCTGACCTGCTTACGGGGGGCTGGGGAGGGAAGATTCAACTGCACCTGAACGGCGGAACTGCCGGCGATCCGGTTCTCGCGCGCGTGGGCGTCGCAAAGTACTTCATCGACGGGAGCACTCGGCTGACGGCGAATCCGGGTCCGCGCTCTGCTCCTTATCTTGCCGACTGGAACGGAGACGGCCTGCGAGAACTGGTATGCGGGAACGAGAATGGGGACGTGGTCCTGTATCCCGGCCTGGGGTCCCGGAACTAGCGGCGCAGTTTTACTGACTCTTTTATGGTGACACCTATGAAAAACGTCCGGATACAAAGAATGATGTTCGCGGCGGTTCTGGCTCTGCTCCTCATGCTCGGAAGCGCCTATGCGCTCGATCCGCCCCACGGCAGCTCGGCCGTGCCGCCGATCGAGTGCGACTCGTGCCACATGGGCCACGGCGCGCCGGGAGGATCGTTGACGACGACTTCGGGAAACGCCAACCTGTGCTTCAGCTGCCATGTCAGTGGCGGGCAGGCCTCCGCGTTCGAGCTGCTCAGCAGCGAGCAGGCCGTGCCGGGCACAAGCGGCGTGCACCA
>CBDUSG010000137.1:0-7482 GCA_965369575.1 uncultured bacterium
GTTATAAGTTCGCCGTCGAAGCGGGTGAGCGATTCGACCTCGGTCTTGCCGCCGACGATTCGCTGTACCTCGTGGACCATCTGCCCCTGGTTCAGCTCGACGACCACGAGCCGCCTGGCCGACGACGCATAGCGGGAGATGAGCCTCCGCGGGAAGGGCCACACGGTCATGGGGCGGATGAGGCCGACCCTGATTCCCCGTTCCCGCGCGATGTCTACCGCCGCCTTGCACGAGCGCGCCGCGCAGCCTATCGCCACGAGAATGTGCTCGGCGTCCTCGCAACTGTATTCCTCGCTCAGGCATATCACGTGCCTGTGCGCCTCGATCTTGTTTTTCAGTCTTGTCAGGAGGGATTTCGCCTGATCGGCGTGCGACGTGGGGAAGCCCCACTGGTCGTGAGTGAGTCCCGTCACGTGATATCTGTATCCGGTACCGAAGTCCGCCAGCGGCGGCACGTGGTCGGCGGTCGTATCGTAGGGCTGATACGCCTGCGGGGGCACGTCCGGCCGCTTGCGATCGACGATTTTGACATCGGCCTTATTCGGTATCCGCACTTTCTCGCGCATGTGCGCGGTCACTTCGTCCATAAGCAGGATCACGGGTGTGCGGTACTTCTCGGCGAAGTTGAAGGCGGTAACGGTGAGCCCGAGCGTTTCCTCGACCGACCAGGGGCACAGAACGATTATCGGATGATCGCCGTGCGTGCCCCAGCGGGACTGCATTATGTCGGCCTGCGAGACCGACGTCGGCAGTCCGGTGCTCGGGCCTCCTCTCATTACGTTGACGACGACACACGGGACCTCGGTGAAGGAGGCGAAGCCCAGGTTTTCCTGCTTGAGAGAGAAGCCGGGGCCCGACGTGGCGGTCATCGCCTTCGCTCCAGCCAGGGAGGCGCCTATTACCGCGCCCATGCTGGCGGGTTCGTCCTCCATCTGGACGAACACACCGCCCCGGAGCGGGAGCTCGTGGGCCATCATTTCGGCGATCTCGGTCGAGGGAGTGATCGGATACCCCCCGAAAAAAGAAACTCCGGCAAGCAACGCGCCGCGCACGCACGCCTCGTTGCCCTGCAGGAGCCTGACGTCGCCGTTTTTGTCTCTAGCGGTTTTGCTCTTTCTCCTCATGGTCCTCCTCGGCAAGAACGAACGCGGAATCCAGATCGCGTAAAGCGGCGCTCTACGGATCGAGGATGTGTTCCTCTATGAGCTTCGCCCTGGTTTCCCTGTCATCTACGATGGCGTAGTCGGGGCATTGGATCGAGCAAAGTCCGCAATCGGCGCAATGTTCGATCTGTTCGGGGACCGGAAAGCCGTCTTTGTCGAGAACAAAGACGTCCTTCGGGCAGAACTCCTTGCACATGCCGCAACGCTTGCACCATCTCTTGTTGACCCAGATGAACGGCTTATCTTTTTTCTTCATGCGTTTATCGTTCCGGCTCGGCTGAAGCTTCCTCCGGCTGGTTGGCGGCTTGCCGTCTTTTCGAGACCGTCGATGTCCAGGATAATTATACGCCCTCTTTGAAAATCTATCAATCCCCTGTCTCTGAACTGGTTCAGAGTGGTCGTCGTGGTCTCGCGCGTCGAGCCGATGAGGCCGGCCAGGTCCTGATGAGTTATCTTCATTTCAATGATATATTCGCCCGATGGAACCTCCATGCCGTGTTCCCGCGCCATGTCTGCGAGCAGGCCCGAAAGGCGCTGGGCGACGTCTTTGAAGACAAAGTCGGATATCTTCTGCTCGAGGGCCCGAATCCGGCTGCCGACGTGCTTTCCCAGCGCGGTGACAAGCTCGGGGTCCTCGGCCATGAACTTCGTGAGGTCGGCGCATTTGATGGCGACTATTTCGGCGTCCTCGAGCGCGGTTGCGAGCGTGTTGTGCGGGCCTTCGTCGAACAAACACAGCTCGCCGAACACCTCGCCCTTTCCGAGGACGCAGAGCACGAGTTCCTTGCCCTCGGGCGAGAGCCGCGTGAGCTTCACCCTGCCGCTGAGGACCGCATAAAGCCTGGCCCTCTTGTCGGACGGCATATAGATGACCTGTTTCTCGGCAAAACGGTGAATCGAGGCGAGCGGCGCGATCCGCTCGAGATGCCGGGCACCGAGCCGCTTGAACACGTCTATTTCCCTGAGGACGTCGAGTGTCTCCAACACGGTCGTCTCACCTCCTCGCCATCGTGTACCCTCTTTATATAATTATGCGCCAAATCCGCGCTTATTCCAATAGGAGCACGTGCGTCATCCGCTAACGGCCTCTCCGAACACCTCGGCGGCCTTTTCGATATCCGCGGCTGAGACATCGAGATGGGTGACGGCTCTCATGGTAGTGAAGTCCTCAGGATTGATCAGCAGGCCGCGCTCGCGGGCCCCGTGCATGATTTCGAGCGCGTTCTTGCCGGTGGCGGAGATATCGAAAAAGACGATGTTGGTCTCGACGGGCTCGTCGAGAATTTTCACGCCGTCGACGTTCGCCAACGCCTCGGCGAGGTGTCGCGCGTTTTCATGGTCTTCGGCGAGCCGCTCGATGTTGTTCTCGAGCGCGTAGAGGGCGGCCGCGGCGAGGATGCCCGCCTGCCGCATCCCGCCGCCGAGCATCTTGCGGTACCGGTGCGCCTTCTTGATGAATTCGGTCGTGCCCGCGAGGGCCGAGCCGACCGGCGCGCCGAGCCCCTTCGAGAAGCAGAATGAAAGCGAGTCGACCTGCCGTGCGTATTCGTCGGGCGGAATGTCGGACGCGACGCACGCGTTGAACAGCCGCGCGCCGTCCATGTGGACGATGAGGTCGCGGCCGAGCGCGACGGCGCGAATCTCTTTCATTTTGTCGAGGGGAAACACCTTGCCGCCGCCCCGGTTGTGGGTGTTTTCAAGCCACACCAGTCTCGTGGGCGGGAAGTGAACGTCGGGGAACCTGATGGCGCTTTCGACCTGCTCCGGCTCGATGACGCCGCGGTCGCCGTCTATCAAGTAGGTCTGCACGCCGGCGAGCGCCCCGAGGCCGCCGGCCTCGTGGTTGGGCAGATGCGAGCCGCGCTCGATAATGATCTCGTCACCCGGCCTGGTATGCGCCATCAGTGCGGCCTGATTGGACATGGTGCCGGAAGGAAAAAACAGGGCGGCCTCTTTATCGAGCATCTCGGCGACGCGCTCCTGCAGCTTGTTGACGGTTGGGTCTTCGCCGTAGACGTCGTCGCCGACCTCGGCCTCGGCCATTGCCCGCCTCATCGCGGGCGACGGCCTGGTTATGGTGTCACTTCGCAGGTCGATCATCTTTTTCCTCACCGATGACTTGGTGCCGCTAAAAAAAACCGCCGGCCGCTTCTCGCGATTGCCTCAACCAAGGCCGCCGGGGGCTTCCGGACGATTCGTTTTCGATTTTTCCCACAGGGAATCCATCTCTTCGAGCGTAGCCTCATCGGGCGACTTGCCGAGGCGTCTAAGCTCGGTCTCGATGTACCTGAATCGCCCGACGAACTTGTCGATGGTCCCGCTCAGAAGCGTCTCGGCGTCCATGTTCTCGAACCGCGCAAGGTTGATGCATGAGAAAAGGAGATCGCCGATTTCGGCGCCCACCGAGGCTGCGTCGCCATCGGCCATCGCACTCCGCAGCTCGCCCAATTCCTCGTCGATCTTGTCGAGCACGCCGCCGCAATCGGGCCAGTCGAAGCCGGCCGCTGCGGCTGCCTTCTGTACTTTGTCGGCCCTCTTCACGGCGGAGTAGAGCATCGGGACGTCGTCCATGAGCGAGGAAGGGCGCTCGACCTTCTCTTCTTTTTTGATATCGTCCCACTGCGAGATCGCCTCGTCGACGGCGTCCACGTCGCTGCTGCCGAAAACGTGCGGGTGGCGGCGGATCATCTTGGTCTCGACCGCCCGCATCGCCTTGCCGGTGTCGAAGGCCTCGGCCTGCTCGCCCATGACCGCGAGCATGAGGAGTATAAACAGAACGTCGCCCCATTCCTCGGAGATTCCTTCGGGCTCTTTCTTTTCGATCTCGTCGCCGAGTTCGCGGGATTCTTCGAGGAGGCACTCGTGCATGCTCTTCAAGTCCTGCGCCCTGTCCCACGGGCATCCGTGCTCGCTTCGCAGGTAATGCACGAGCTTGTAAAGGGCGGTGAAGGCTTCGGCGATCTCGGAGATTCGCCCGGTTGGATAGTCAGTCATCGAGACAGATTGTTCCGGATACGAGGCGGGGGCTGCGCGCGAGAGGTGGCAGTCACGTCAGACTCGCAGCCCCTTTTCCTTATTCATAGTGTCCGGGAACGAGTATCCTTTTTTCGTAGGTCGAGCCGTCCGGCGCGTGATAGATGCGGACTTCCTCGTGTTCCGGCACCCATTTTCGTCCTTCTGGATTTCGGTCACCCTCGTAATAGTCGCCGCCGTAGTAATCTCCCCCTCCTTCGTAGCGTCCGCCGTATTCTTGGTGGGCCGGCTGGCGGCTCTTGTCGATCTCGTGGCCGATGATGGCCCCCGTGACCGCTCCGATGGCGCCGCCGATGAGAGCGCCCTCGGCGGTGTCTCCCGATTGGTGTCCGATGATCGCACCCGTTCCCGCGCCTATTCCGCCTCCGAGAAGTGCGCCCTCCTGGGTGGTGGTGCAGCTCACCGCGAAAGCGGTCAGCGCGAGCGCGATTGCCGTTAACGCCGCTTTGTGTCTCATTTTATGTCCCCCTTTCGAACGGGGTGGTCTGCGGGCCTCGTTTCGATCATTCCATGTGGGCCTCTGCGCCCAGTGCCCGCGTGACTTCTTCTATGGTCGTGCGGCCGTCGCGAATCTTGCGCAGTCCGCTCCTGAACAGCGGGATCATGCCGCTGTCCCGGGCGACCTTGGTGAGTTCGTTCGTGCTGGCCTTGGCGATGATCGAGCTTCTCAGTGTGTCGCTCATCACTAAAAGCTCCGCGATGACGGTGCGGCCCGCGTAGCCTGTCTGGTTGCATCTCGGGCAGCCCTTGCCTTTGAACAGGCGCGCACCCTCTTCTCCAAACCATCTTGCCAGCATCTCTTCCATGTATTCGGGCGGCTCGAAGACGGCCCGGCACCTCTTGCATATCAGACGAACCAGCCTCTGGGCCACGACGGCAGTTATCGACGAGGCGACCACAAAAGGTTCGATCCCCATGTCCAGAATCCTTGTTATCACCTCGGCGGCGGTCCCGCTGTGGACGGTCGTGAGCACGAGGTGCCCCGTCAGCCCCGCCCTCATGGCGATTTCGCACGTTTCGGGGTCCCTTATCTCGCCGACCATTATGGCCTCCGGGTCCTGCCGGAGCACGGCGCGCAGGCAGTCGGCAAACGTGAGACCGAACTTACGGTTGATCTCCATCTGCGGGAAAAGGCCGAAGTTGACCTCTACCGGGTCCTCGATTGTTATGATGCTTGCCGAATCGCTCCTCATTTTGGCCAGCCTCTGAAGGGCCGCGTACAGGGTCGTCGTCTTTCCGCTGCCGGTCGGCCCGGCGACTATGACCGAGCCCTGGAGCCCGAGAAGCACTTCCTCGAACTTTTTCTGAGTTTCCGGATAAAAGCCCAGCTTGTCCAGGTCGAAGACGAACCGGGTTGAATCAAAAATTCTGACGACCGCCTTCTCGCCCGTGACGGTGGGTACCGTGCTTATCCTGAAGTCGATCCGCTTGTTCGCCACGTGAAGCGAGATTCGCCCGTCCTGGGGCATCTTTTTTTCGTGCGCGTTCAATTCGGCCATCACCTTCAAGCGCGCTATCAACCGGTCGTGATGTTCGGCCGGCAGCGTAAGGACGTCGCGGAAAAAGCCGTCTATCCTGTATCTTATCCTCAAGACGTCCTTGTAGGCCTCGAAATGGATGTCGCTGGCCCTATGCCTCGTTCCCTGCTCGATCACTATGTCGACGACTTCGCTGATCTCCGCGTTCTCGTTCACAAGTCTATGCACGAGAATCCTTTGAATCTCCGGAAGCTCGAGCTTTCTGTCAAGCACGGCCACTACTTTTCTCCCTTTTCTTTTAGACGACGCGCTCAGCCCCGTTTATTCAATTATGGTTGGAATTTCGCGGACATTCTATCACAAAGAAAGAGACTAGTCAAAGCAGAGGAAGGCTTTTACAGGCCGGCGGCGGCGGCGACATGATACATCGTGCGCAGCCCTCGCGAGAAGTTTTCGATGGAGATTTTCTCGTTGTCCCCGTGGATCGAGGCGATGTCCTCCCTGCTCAGAACGCACGGGCTGAATCCGTAGGCGGGGACACCTTTTGCCCTGAGGAATCGCGAATCCGTCCCGCCCGGCAGCATGAACGGGCTGAGCGCGCTGTCGGGATAATTCGAAGTCACCACCTTTTCGAGTGTGGAAAATATTTCCGTATCGATTGCCGATTCGCTCGCCGCGCCGAATATTTCGAAATCGAGGCTGATTCTGTCGGAATCCGCCAGATCGAGAATTATCCGCTCGAGATCCTCGCGTTTCATACCGGGAACGATCCGGCAGTCAAGCGCGAGTTCGCAGCGATCGGGAATGACGTTCACCTTGACGCCGCCTTTTATGGTCGTCGGTGTGATCGTGGTCTGAACCATGACCTTTATGAAGTCGTCCTTGACGAGTTTCAGCACGAGCCTGCCAAGGCCCGGCATGTCCACCAGCTTCAGGAGGTGCCCGCGGGCCTCCAGCCGGGAAAGCGCTTTCGTGAAGCTGCGAAAAGTGTCTGTGATGGTAATCTTGGGGCGGTACTTCGAGATGTTGTTTATCGCTTGCGACATGTGGAGCGTGGCATTATCGGGGTGGGGAAGCGAGCCGTGTCCCGGACGTCCTTTCGCGGTAAGTTTCGCCCACGTCATCCCCTTCTCGGCGTTGGCGCACAGGAACAGGTTCTTGCCTTTCAGGTCCATTCCGAATCCGCCCTCGTTCAGGGCGAACTCGGCCTCGATCTTGTCGAAGTGATTGTCGACGACCCATTCCGCGCCCAGCCTGCCGCCGGTTTCCTCGTCGGCATTGCCCATGATGATGATGTCGCGCTTGAGCGGAGCTCCCTGACGCTTCAGGATGAACATCGCCATGAGATGCATCACGGTGAGCCCCTTTGTATCGAGGGTTCCCCTCCCCCAGATGGAGCCGTTCCTGATCTCGCCCGAAAACGGCGGGACTTCCCAGCGCGATCCCTCGGCCGGGACCACGTCGAGATGCGACAAAAGCAGCAGCGGCTTCTTGGAGCCGTCACCCCGCAGCCGGCCCACGACGTTGCCCCTGCCCGGTTTTGACTCGAGCACCTCGGGCTCGATGCCTTCTTTTGCGAGCAGATCCGCCAGATATTCGGCGCACTCCAGCTCGTTGCCCGGTGGATTGGTCGTATCGAATTTCACAAGATCGACGAGATAGCCTGTCGCTTCATCGGTCACCGCTTTCCAGTCAATATCATTCATCGAGCGATCCTCACAGGAAATGGCCTTGATTTAAGCGAAACGGGTTGTCTAGTGTCGTGTCAACCGTATATTGTTGTTTTCAGCGAGCCGAGAAGCGGTTAG
>CBDUSG010000138.1:0-7427 GCA_965369575.1 uncultured bacterium
CGATCTGCCCGACATGTTCTTCGTGATCACCGACAAGATTCTTATCTTCGACCACGTCAACCATGAGATAATGGTTGTATGCAACGCCCACGTCGAGGAAGACCCCGAGGCGGCCTATCGCGAGGCGACTCGCGAGATAGACGCGATGGTCGATTCGCTCGAGCGGCCGCTCGAGTATCCGAAATACAGGGCGCCGAAATCGCCGCCGAAACTCGAATTGGTGTCCAACTTCGTCCGCGAGGAATTCGAGGAGATCGTCAGGGCCGCCAAAGAGTATATACGGGCGGGCGACGTATTCCAGGTGGTCCTCTCGCAGCGTTTCTCCACGAAGATTAAGTCGCCGCCGTTCGACATCTATCGCGCGCTGCGCTCGGTCAACCCGTCTCCGTACATGTTCTATCTGAACTTCGGTTCGCTCAAGCTCGTCGGAGCATCGCCCGAACTCCTTGTGCGAGTCGAGGGCGACACAATCGATCTGCGTCCCATCGCGGGCACACGCCCGCGCGCGATGAAAGAGTTCGACGACGCCGAGCTCGAGCGCGACCTGCTGTCCGACGAAAAGGAGCTCGCCGAGCACATAATGCTGGTCGACCTCGGGCGCAACGACGTCGGCCGCATCGCCGAGGCCGGCTCGGTCCACATGACCGAACTCATGGTGATCGAGCGATACTCACACGTCATGCACATCGTGTCGAACGTTCGCGGTCGGCTCGATCGCGATTGCGACGCCTTCGACGTGCTGCGCGCAACGTTCCCCGCAGGAACGCTGACCGGCGCGCCCAAGATCAGAGCGATGGAGATCATCGAGGAACTCGAGCCGGTCAAGCGCGGACCGTACGGCGGCACGATGGGCTACTTCGGTTTTTCGGGAAACCTCGACAGCTGCATCATCATCCGAACGCTGATAATCAAGGGCGACATGGCCTACGTGCAGGCCGGCGCCGGCATCGTCGCCGATTCCGACCCCGCAAGCGAATACGTCGAGACGCTGAACAAGGCGCTGGCGGTCGTGAAGGCAATCGAACTGGCGGAGGCGGGATTATGATAGACAGGTGTAGCCCGGACGAGCACGGCAACGTGCGGTCCCGACGGCGAGGCGAGCATCTATGATCCTGATTCTGGACAATTACGACTCGTTCACGTACAACCTCGTCCAATACGTCGGCGTGAGCAGGCCGGATTATGTCGTTTATAGAAACGACAAGATCACCATCGACGAAATCGCGGCGCTGGACCCCGACCGCATAATCATCTCGCCGGGTCCGTGCACGCCGCTCGAGGCCGGCATCTCGAACGACGTCGTCCGCTCGTTCGGGCCCAAAGTGCCGATCCTCGGCGTTTGTCTCGGCCATCAATGCATCGCTTACGCTTTCGGGGGCGACGTCGTGAGGGCGGACAGGCTGATGCACGGCAAGACATCCATGATCTATCACGTCAGAAATGAGCTCTTCGAGGATGTGCCCAATCCTTTCCAAGCCACGCGATACCACTCACTTATAGTGAAGAAAGAGACGCTCCCCGACTGCTTTGAGATAACCGCCGAAACCAAGGAAAATGAGGTGATGGGTATAAAGCACAAGGAGTATCCCGTCTACGGCGTTCAATTCCATCCCGAAAGCATTCTCACCAGTGAAGGCCCGCGAATCGTCGACAACTTCCTCGGGATAAAATATTCCGGCTGATGGAAGTTATTTCGTTATAACGGCGCCGAGCGGGATGCCCGCCCGGCCCCGCCCTCGCATGCGACAGCCGCAGGAATCGCCCCATATTTCCCGACACTATCGCCCTGTGATTCGAAACTGGCACGCAATTTGCTCGTTTTCCTCGGAACTACAACTATCGCAGACACGGAGCCGGCCCTTTATCACAGGGAGCTGCTCGCGGGCCTGTCAAAACAGAATGGCGGCCGCATGCCGGCGAGCTTTTCTCCGCCGGCGATCGCAAATATAGTGCGATCCCTTTGACGCGAAAGGTGTTGACAACCAAGGGGTTTTGATGTATAATTACTCAGAGTTGAAGCAGGGGTACGCGCCCCTCATCGCCGGACAAAACAGAAGGATACGCGAGTATGTTTGAAAAGATCTCGGGTTTTTTCAAGCAGTTCACAAGAAGGCGCAAGCGGCAAAGCGGCGAAACAACGATAATGGAGGCCGGCAGGGAGCCGAGCGCCGACGACTTCGGGCTGGACGACGAATTCGGCGGTATGGACTCCTTCGGTGACACCGATGACAGCAGCGGCGACCTGCAAACGGAAGAGCCCGGCGGGTTCATGGAGGCCGAGGCCGAGACCGAGCCGCGCGTCGAAGAAGCTTTCTCGGACTTCGATTTCGCGACCGACGAGTCCAATATCACTACCGGCGGGACGGACTTGGACGAGCGAACCGTCAGCGATGAGATATCGGGGTCTTCAGGCGGCGTTGGAGACTCCGCAGGCGCCCTCGACGGCGCGTTCGAGCTTGGCGAAGAGGCTGCGCCTTTCGACGACGCCCTCGCCGAGCCCAAGGCGGTCTCTCCCCTCAAGGCCGTCCTGACCGTCGTCATAGCTGCAGTGGTCGCGATCGGGATCGGCGTCGCCATTCAGCTGTTCGCCTGGCCGAGCGTCAGCCAGTTTGTCGGACTGGGCAGCGATGAAGTGAAGCTCGATCCGGAGGTCGAACTCAACAGCGCAAAGAGACAGAAGGTAAAGCTCACGCAAGAACTCGCGGAATTCAAAAAAGTCGGGGGGCCGGGAGAAGTACAGGCCCTCAAGCGGCAGATTACCGAGACGCGCGATACGCAAGGAACGATGGAGGAGTTCGGCGGCAGGCACGAAGGCGCGAACAAGAAAGAGGCCGCGTACGACCGTCTAATGCAGAGGATCACCCAACTCGAGACCGACCTCTCCGCGACCAGCGGGGAGATCAGGAAGGTTAGAGCGGAGATAGACCAAACACGCCAGGACGTGGTCAAGCTGGCGGCGCAATCGAAAGAGGAATACGAGCGATTCAGGTTTGAATTGGTGCGTGCCGAACTGGGCCGACGCGTGTTGATCGAACTCAAGATGCAGGACATCGAAAGCTTCCAGGCCGAAGTCGCCAAGCTTGTAAAACGTCTGTCGAAACTCTCGGCGATGACGTCGGAGCCGGCGGTGGAGACCTCGGAGACCGAGTAGATTCTGAAACTGACCGACGGCGGAGAAACTCATGTTTGAAAAGATATTCGGGATCTTCCGAAAGAAAAAGAGCACCGAGTTTTCAGCCGAAATGCCCGGTGACACCGATGACGATATGTTCGACATGGGCGACACCGGGATGGAGGATGATTTCGACGCCGACACCATCAGCCTCGAAACCGGGATGAGCGACGGCGGCTTCTCGGGCTCTTCTTCCGAAGGCGGGATGGCCGACAGTGATCCCCAGTTCGGAGACACCTTCGGCGACCTGGACACGGGGGGAGGCATGGGCGTCCCCGGGCTGGACCTCGACGAGGAATCGGAGCCGGGCCTGGGCGGACTGGAAGAGCCAATCACGCCTCCGCCCGAGATCGAGCAGCCGGTGGAGGAAGACCTCTATGCCGCTCCCGCTCCCAAGGGCCGCAAAAAAGGCCTGTTGGTGACCGTCGCGGTCGTCGTGGTCGCCATGATAGTCGGATTCTTCCTCGCGACACCAGCCTCGATCGAGATGATCAGCCGGGCCATCTCCAGCGAGCCCACCGTCCAGGAACAACTCGAGACGCTGGTGGTTGAGAATGCAGGACTCGATAAGAACCTCAAAGCTTACCGCTCGGTCGGTACGATGGAGGAAATACTGGTAATCAAGGCCGAGATCAAGAAGAGGGGGGAGATGTCGGCCGAGATCGAGAGAATAGAGGCCAAGACCGCCGACAGGCCCGCCGTCGAAGAACGGCTTGACCGGGTCGACGTCCGGCTTGACCAGGCTAAACGAGGCCTGATAATTCAGCGGGGGACGCTCGCCAACGTCCAGAAATCTCTGAAGCAGATCGAGGCTCGCAGCACCTACCTGATCTCGTCCACACGATTGCACTTAGAGCAGATCGAGGAGGCCTCGGCGAAATCGGAAGAGCTGAAGGCTCGCCTCGACGACAAGAGGATTGAAAAGGCGGAAGCCGAGGCCATGGCTAGCAGCTACATACAGCAAGGAGTGATCCAGACGGCATTCGAGGCGCTTTCTCCACTTTGATCCTATGACGAAGCGACATTTGCCTTTTGAGCCCGGAAAGCGAATGCTCTCCGGGCCTTTTGTTATCCGCTCCTGAATCCCCGGGGCGGAGCCTGCATTGCGAAGAGGCCGGCAAAGGAGATATCGTGTATTTTGGAACACGTCGCTTGCAATCTTTGCGGGGCTGATGACTTCACGCCATATGCCCGAGTGGACCGATTCCGGATCGTTCGGTGCAATGAATGCGGCCTGCTCTATACCAACCCGCGCCGTTCGGCGGATGAACTCTCGAAACTGTATTCAGAAAACTATTTCTCCAGCGAAGACCCCTCCAGCCTCGGATACGACGATTACTCCACCCACGCCGCCGGACTAAAGCGCGTGTTCTCGGACAACCTCACGATCATCGAGGGCTGCGTGCGCCCTCCGGCGTCCGTCCTCGACGTGGGCTGCGCATTCGGCTATTTCCTCGAAACCGCAATGTCGCGCGGATGGCGGGCCGAGGGAGTCGAGATATCGGAATACGCCTCGCAGGTGGCCCGCGACAGGACCGGCGCGACCGTGCACACGGGAGCGCTCGCGGGCGCGGGCCTGGGCGCCTCCTCTCTCGACGTGGTGACCATGTGGGATACGCTCGAGCACACTCTCGACCCCTCAAAAGAACTGGCCGAGGCTCATCGAACGCTCAAGACCGGCGGATACCTGTTCATGACGATCCCAAACGCGGGCAGCCTTCCGGCGCGCCTGATGGGACCGCACTGGTACGGTTTCAAGAGCGCCGCAGAGCACAACTATTTCTTTTCAAAAGACACGATCGGGCGCGCTCTCGCAAAAGCAGGCCTCAGGCTCGTTGACACGCGCCGCGGCGTGTGGCCGTGCAGCGCGCGCTTCCTCGCGGCCAAGCTGGCCCCCTACAGCCCGTTTGCGGGCCGAATGGCCGCGGCGGCGCTTGAGCGGCTGGGCATCGGGGACTGGATTATCCGGTTTAAGTTCATAGATATTTTCGTGATCGCAAAGAAAGATGAAGCGAAGGATGAAGCGGATAATCCCGCTTCAAGGACATGAGTCAGGAGACGCAGATTTGGCACGCGGCGCGATCAAGGAAACGTATCCACCGTCGCCCGCCGTCACCGAATGCAGGGGAGTCGGCCCGAAGACGGCAGTGGTTCTCGAGCGGCTGGGGGTAACCACCGTCGAGCAATTGCTGCACCATTTCCCGCGGTCGTATTTCGACCGGCGCAAGGTCTGTCCCATCGGTTCCATACGGCAAGCGGGCCCGGCGGTCATCCGGGGCGAGACAGGCGCCGTGAGCTCGTTTCGGAAATCGAGGAGGCTGCATATCACACAATGCGCCGTCCGCGACGAGACCGGATCGATCCGGGCCGTCTGGTTCAACCGCCCGTATTTGAAGCAGGCGCTTCCGAAGGGAACCAGAGTAATCCTTTCCGGAACGGTCTCGGATCGGCGCGGACTCAAGATTGAAAATCCCGATGTCGAAACACTCTCGGGCGATGAGGACGATTTCCTTCACACCCTCGCCATCGTGCCCGTTTATCCGCTCACGAAGGGAATCGGCCAAAAACGGCTGCGCCGCCTCATCCGCGATGCGCTCGAAGGTTTCCTCGAGCGCGTTCCCGAAAACCTTCCCTTGCGCCTGATCCGCAGCGAGCGCCTGCTCTCGCGAAGGGAAGCACTGCGCTCGATCCATTTCCCTTCTTCAGAAAGCGAACCCGTTAAGGCGCGAAAGCGGATCGCCTTCGAGGAGTTCCTCGGCCTCCAGTTGCGCATCCAATCGTCAACAGCGTCCGAGCCAGGTACAGGCACGGCGCACAGCGCCGGCCGGGACCTGACGGAGCTTCTTGATTCGCGGATTCCGTTTCGGCCGACGCCGTCTCAGAGCAGGGCGATCGGGCGAATAGAGCGCCTGATGGAATCTCCGCGGCAGATGAACGCGCTGCTGCAAGGCGACGTCGGCTCGGGAAAGACCCTGGTCGCCCTCCATGCGATTCTCAAGGCGCTCGAAAACGGCAGGCAGGCCGTCCTCATGGCGCCTACCGAGATTCTCGCCGAGCAGCATCTTTTCGGCCTGCACGAGCGCGTGCGCGCGCTCCTGGACGAGCGCGGAATCGAATCGGCCCTGCTATCCGGGGGCCTCACCGCGTCCGAGAAAAAGCATGCGGCGGGTTTGCTGGCCTCGGGCAGGCCCGCCCTGATAGTCGGCACGCATGCGCTCATAGGAAACAATATAGGAATGCCGGGCGTCGGCCTGATAGTCATCGACGAGCAACACAGGTTCGGCGTCAACCAGCGCGCGGCGCTGAGGAACAAAGGCGTCGACGCCGACCTCCTGATCATGACGGCCACGCCGATACCGCGCACGCTTGCGCTCGCGTTTTACGGCGGCTTCGAGACGATCGTCATCGACGAGCTGCCGCCCGGAAGGCGTCCGGTCGAAACTCGCAGCGTCGATGAGCGGGGGCGCGGGCAGATGTATCGCATCGTCGAAGGTGAAATCGCAAAAGGAAGACAGGCTTTTGTCGTATGCCCCGAGATCGATGTGCGGTCTGAGCCCCCGGATCGCCGCATCGCCAACACAAAAAGCGTTTTCAGGGAATATGTCCGCCGCTTCCCCGGACTTTCCATCGGCATACTGCACGGCAGAGTTCCGCCGGAGGAAAGGGAGGAGACGCTTCGGCGTTTTCGCGACAACAAAATACATATCCTGATTGCGACGACTATAATCGAGGTTGGCGTCGACATCCCCAACGCAGCGGTCATCATCATTGAAGATGCGGACAGGTTCGGGCTCGCGCAGCTTCACCAGCTCAGGGGCCGCGTCGGACGCTCGGAGCATGAAGCGCATTGCTTCCTTGTGGCCGAGCCTGCGACCGCGGAGGCGGAGCAACGGATCGATATCATGGTTTCGACGACCGACGGATTCAAAATAGCCGACGAGGACATGCTGCTCAGAGGGCCCGGCGAGTTTATTGGCACGGCCCAGAGCGGTGCGCCTCCGCTGCGGGTGGGCCATCTGATTCGTGATGCTGCGCTGCTGGAGCGCGCCCGGCATGTCGCAAGGGGTATTCTAAAGGACGATCCCCGCATCGAGTTGGCCCCGAACGCTCCGCTCAGACTGTTGCTCGGCGGCGGTCCCGACGCCGTCCACTTCTAATCCCGGAGGGACCGAAACATGAGAATCACAGGCGGCGAGGCCAGAGGGCTTCCCATAAAGGCGCCGAGGGGAGCCGGCGTCCGCCCGACATCCGACAA
>CBDUSG010000139.1:0-7396 GCA_965369575.1 uncultured bacterium
TGCCCCTTTGCTCGGCGTTCTCGTTCAGGGCCCTGATCTTCCTTATCATATCGACGGCCGTCAGCACCGCCCTGTCGGTGTCGTCGCCGTAGGAAAACGGCGCGCCGAATATCGCCATTACCGCGTCGCCCATGAACTTGTCGATAGTCCCGTGATGCGCAAATATGATCTTGCTCATCTCGTCGAAGTACTCGTTTAGCAGGTCCATGGTATCATTCGGGCCCATGCGCGCGGACATGGAGGTAAAGCCCCTGATGTCGGTGAAGAGCACGGTAACCTTCTGCAGCGTCCCGCCCGGCGTCCAGTCCTCGGGATTCTTCATGAGCATCTCCACGACGGCATTAGGCAGGCTACGCGACATGGTGGTGCGGACTTTCTGCTCGTACTGGAGCCTGTCGAAGAGCCGGGAACTCTCGATCCCGATCGCCGAGAGGCTGGCGAACGCCGAAAACAGCTCCTGGTCGCTCTCGTCGAACGCGTTTTCCTCCGCGCGATTATCGAGGTAGATGACGCCGAGCACGCGGTCCTCTATCTTCAGCGGAACGCACATCACCGAAAGTATCTTGTGCAGAATTATGCTGCCCCTGCTCTTGAGCTTGGGATCGATCGAGGCATTTGTGGTCAGGATCGGCTCGCCCGTTATGGCGACATCGTTGGCGACGCTCATGCTGAGGCCGAGATCGTCGAGGTCCTCGCCTCCGATCTTGCGTTTGACCACGACCGCGAGTTCTTCGGTCTCCTCGTCCTTGAGCATCAAAAATCCGCGCTCGGCCTGAAGCACTTCGATGGCCGTGTCCATGACGAGGTCGAGCCTTTTCTCCAGGTCGAATCCGGAAATAATGTGCTTGCTGGCATCGTACAGGGCCGCGAGGCGCTCGTAGGACTTTCCGACCTTGGAGAGCTTTTCCCTGGCATGGGTGAACGGGTCCGCCAGTTCCTCGACGCTGACGGTGGTGGCGTCGCCTCCGTTCTCCCGCATGGCGTCTATCTTGGCGACGACCGACTCGAGCTCCCTTTCCATCGTGCGGATGTCGCTTGCGACGATCGTCTGCTGCGGGCGCTTCGGGCGCCGCCTGACATACTCGTCGGCCGGCTTTGGACCTCCTCTCACCTTGACCAGCTTGATCAGGGTGTGGCCGACGCGTATTATGTCGCCGTGCTTGAGCTCGGCGGAGGCAACGCGCTCGCGCGAGTTCCCGACAAACGTTCCGTTGAGGCTGCCTTCGTCCCTGAGGATTATCTTTCCGCCGTCGTTGTCGATACTGAAATGGTGGGAAGAAACCGAGTCGTCGGCCAGAGGGATTTCGTTCGAGGGGTCCCTGCCGAACATCAGTGACGATCTGTCGAGGAGCACTTCGCGAAGCTCTTTGCCCCTCTCTTTTATGAGAAGTTTGTACACCTTTGCGCCCTCGCCGCCGCGGTCAGTAATTTGCCCGCATCGCAAGTCAAATATGACAGAGCAATTATAGCAAATTCAGCCTGCGGGCGGCAACCGCAATCGCGCAGATTGCGCCTGCCGTCAGTCCAGCATGCGAACGAGAGCCGTCTCGTCGCAGTCCGGGAATTTGAAACATTTTACGCACGCGGCCCATATCTTGTGCGGAAGCTCTGAGCGGTCGACCACGTCGAATCCCTGCTTTTCGAAGAAGGCGGGCTTGCCCGTGAGTGTGAAGACTTTGGAGATGCCAAGCTCACTCGCCTCCCGCATGCACGCCTCGAGCAGGGCGGCGCCGATTCCACGGCCCTTGTTCGGCCCTATCACCGCGAGCGAGCGAATCTCGGCCAGATCCTCCCAGAAAAGATGGAGGGCGCAACACCCGAGGACCTCGCCTGCGGCGCCGATGTAGACATAGAAGTCGCGAAGCTCCTCGTAGATTTCCATGAGGGCCTTCGGCAGCATTTCGCCTTGCTCCGAGTATGTCGAAATCAGGTTGCGGATGGCTTCGACGTCCCGCATCCTCGCTTTGCGCACCAATTTCTACTCCCTGCCTTCCGGGTTGCCCGCCTTGTGCTTGAACGGAAGCTCGAGCTGTAGCCCCTTTACCAATCCGTATCGCTTGAGATACCGAATAAGCTGAAGCACGTCACTGCCGACATAGTTGACGCTCACCTCGACGTGCGAGATGAGAAAGCTCAAAATTGTCGGAAATTCGATCACGTGGTCGATCCCGTTTTCGCGCAATATCTCTTCCATCTTCGATGAGGCGTCCCTATCAACGGGCGCCTCCGATATCACGAGAATCGACTTGAATGGCGCCCCGCCGAAAACCTCGCGGGCGAATTCGAGCGCGGCCGGGCTGACGAAATAATACAGCTCCTTCATCGAGCCCACGATCGATGGCGAGAACCTCTGGCTGTGCCAGCCCTTGACATCGACGATGACGTTCGGGACATAACGCAGATGTCGGGCCTGCAGCCGCATGGGCAGCGGCGACTCCGGCTTGGTCCACTGCAGATTCCCGCCCAGGAGGTCGATGCTGTAGCGTCCCGGCGGCTCGGCCTTCTGGAGCTGGAACTTGCGATTTGTGATGACGGAAAAATCGTTCGCCTCCAGAAATTCGCGAACCACGCGCATATTTGTTTCGGCCATTTTCGTTCCCGCTCCGGCGAGCGCCCGAATCAGCCGTCGATCGAGGCCAGACGCTTCGCCTCCTCGTTGTCGGAATCCAGCCTTAGCGTCAGTTGCCCGAAGTAGCGGGCATATTCTTGCTCACCGAGTTTCTCATAACAACGGGCGATCCCAAGGTAATTCTCCTGCAACGAATAATGCAGTCCGAACGCAAAAAAGTGCATAACGCCCTCGGGCGAGAAATCCTTCGCAATCAGATAATTCTGCAGGGCCGGCCGGGCCTGCCGCCGGAGCACGCAGGTCTCGGCCAGAAAGAAGTAGCCCTCGGGCTTTTCGGACCGCATCCGGATCAAACCCTGACAGATGGCCGCCGATTTCTGCGCCTCTTCCTCGAGGCCCGCCGGATTGTCCAACTGCCGGTGGACCTTGGCCAGATAAAAATGACAGGCGAAGTTCGATGGATTAAGCTCGCATGCGTCCTGCAACTGCGAGATCGACTTGCCGAGGTCGGCTTCATGATAATGCACGATGCCGAGGCCCGCCATGGCCTTGACGTTGGAATCGTTGCGCGAGAGCGCGCGCAAAAACTGCGCCTTCGCCCTCTGGATATCGCCTGCAACAAGATACAGCATCCCGAGGTCGAGCCGGGCCGCGGTGCGATCGGGCCCGAGCCTGACGGCGGTTCCCAGGCACCGGACGGCCGCATCGAAAGCGCCGAGCTTCATGTGGCACCGGCCCATCTGGTGGTATGAAGCGGCGCTCGCCGGGTGCTCCTCGATGACGCGCCTGAAAATCGCAATCGCCGCATCGAAGTCGCCCCGCATCTGGGCGGTCAGACCTTCGTCGAAAGATGGCGCCTCGCCCGATTCGCTCATGATCCCGTCAAGTGCCCCCGATTTCGCCCAGCGCCCGTTGGATGACCTCGGCCGGGACGCCGTCATTGACGACTACCTTCCCGATCGCCACCGGTAGCACAAACCTCGCCTTGCCGCCGACTGTTTTCTTGTCGAGAAGTGTCGCCTCGATGATGCGTCCCGTGTCGATCCCCTCGAGCCTCGTGGGCAGTCCGGCCGCGTGTAGCAGCCGTTCTTGACGCCTTTCCGCCTCTTCGGAGACGAGCCCCATTATCAAGGCTATCCTGGCGGCGGCCGCCATCCCGATCGAAACGGCTTCGCCATGGCTGTACCGGGTGTATCCCGTCACCGACTCGACGGCGTGCCCGATGGTGTGGCCATAATTCAGGATTGCGCGCAGGCCGGTCGTCTCGCGCACGTCCTGCTGAACGACGCGGGCCTTTATCTGGCAGCATCGGAGGATCACGTCTTCCAGGAGCGCATCATCGAGCACGGGAAGAGATTCCGAGTTCCCCTCCAAAAGCGCGAACAGCCCTTCGTCGGCAATGACGCCGTACTTGATGACCTCGGCCATGCCGTTGCGAATCTGCTCCTCCGGCAGGCTGGCGAGCGTTGCCGGATCGATGCACACGAGCGCGGGCTGATAGAAAGCGCCTATGAGGTTCTTGGCCAGCGAGTGGTCAACGCCGACTTTTCCGCCGACGCTGCTGTCCACCTGCGCCAGGAGCGTCGTGGGAACCTGAACGAACGCGATCCCGCGCATGAATATCGCCGCCGCGAAGCCCGCGATGTCGCCGACTACGCCGCCTCCCAAGACCACGAGCAGCGACTTGCGATCGAGACGCGTCTCGACCATTTTGTCGATGAGCCTCTCGACCGTCTCGAGCGTCTTCCACTCCTCGCCCTCGGGAATGACCTCGGTCACCACCTCGCAATCCAGCGAACAAAGCGATTCGCGCAGGGCGTCGCCGTAGAGGGCGTCTACCGACGGATTCGTCACTATGAAAACGCTGCTCGGCTCGATATCGGGCGGCAACGTCTCGGAAAGCCGGCCGAGCAACCCTCTGCCGACGAGGATGTCGTACCCGCCGCCCTCGAGCTGAACTTCTATCTTATGCATATTTCGTCAAAAGGTTTTGTGGATCGCTTTCAAGTGGGCGGCGAAGTTGCGCTTCATTTCAGCCAGGCTGTCACCGCCGAATTTTTCCGTCATGGCGTTGGCGATCTCTATCGCAACGACTGAGCGCACTATCACGCTCGCGGCGGGCACGGCGCAGATGTCGGACCGTTCGACGGCCGCCCCGAGTGGCTTCTTTGTTCGAACGTCCACCGAGCGGAGCGGGTTGTTCAGAGTGGGGATCGGCTTCATCGTCGCACGCACTATAATGGCCTCGCCGTTTGAGATGCCGCCCTCGATGCCGCCGGCACGGTTCGTTTTCCTGTAAAAGCCCGCCGACCGGACGGCTTTTTTCTTGCTGCTTTGGCTGCTGTAGAATATCTCGTCGTGAGCCTCGGAACCATGGAGCTCGCCCAGGCGGACACCGTCGCCGATCTCGACCGCCTTGATGGCGGGAACGCCCATCGCGGCCGCGGCCAATCGGGCATCGAGCCGCCGATCGCTCTGAACGTGAGAACCCAGGCCGACGGGAGCATTGAAGACGACCGTCTCGACCGCGCCGCCCAGTGTATCGCCCTCGGCCTTCGCCGTGTCTATGGCCTGCATCATTTTTTTTCCGGCGTCCGAATCGGCGCATCGGACGGGCGATTTTTCAGGGTTTGTCATGATTCGCTTCGCGGTCAGGCGCGAGGTGTCGACCGCGACCTGCCCTATCCTGACAACGTGCGCAGCGAGTTCGATGTCGAATTCCAGCAGCAGCATCTCGGCAATCGCGCCCACAGCCGTGCGCGCGGCCGTCTCTCGCGCACTGGCGCGCTCGAGCACGTTGCGCATGTCCTGATGCGAGTACTTCTGCGCTCCGGCCAGGTCTGCGTGGCCCGGACGCGGCCTGTGCACGGCCTTTTCCTCCATGGCCGCCGGATCCGCGCCGAAGGGCGCCATAACGCGCTGCCAGTTTTCCCAATCCTTGTTCGGAATTTTCAGTGCGATCGGGCTGCCGAGCGTCTTGCCGTTCCTGACGCCCGAGAGAAACTCGGCGCGGTCGGTCTCGATCTTCATCCGGCCGCCGCGACCGTAGCCGGCCTGGCGAGCCGCGAGGCGCGACTCCATTATGTCGTTGCGAATCTTCAGGCCCGCCGGCATACCTTCAAGAATAGCGACGAGAACCTGTCCGTGAGATTCGCCCGCTGTCAAGTATCTGAGCATAAGATTCTTTTCCGTAAGGACTTGTGCGTGCAGGGAAAAGGCGGTTTATTTGGGAAATTATACAGCCTGATTACGGGGGTGTCAAGCGTGCGGCCGCATGGAGTTTCCGCACAAAACGGCGCCGGATCAATCCCGGATTGACAGCCGAACGGTTTCATGCTAGCCTTATGATTCATTCATGCCTGCGATTAGGGGAATCTTGAGAGGAGTTCCTCTGAGAAATCGCCAGGGAACAGGAGGACAAAATTGACCGATAATGACATCAGGAAAATGGGCGAGTCGACGATTTCCGTGCACGGCGGCGAGAGAAGATGGCGTGGCTCGGTGACGACCCCCATAGTGCACTCTTCTACTTATGTGTTTAAGAACATGGAAGAAGTCGTTAAGTTCACGTCGGGCGAGATCAGCCACTACGAATACGGACGCTACGGGAATCCCACGCAGGAGGCCGCCGAGAAAAAGCTTGCGATGCTCGAAGAGGCCGATTTTTGCGTGCTGTTCGACTGCGGCATGAGCGCCGTGTGCGCGGCCATTTTCGCGCTGATGCAAAGCGGCGACCACATCGTCATGACCGACGATGCGTACAAGCAGACGCTCAACTTCGCGGAGAACTTTCTGCCGCGGTTCGGGATCGACGTTACAATCGTTCCCATGAACGATTACGACGCCATGGAAACGGCCATCAATAAGAAGACAAGGATACTGTTTTCCGAGTCGCCTACGAATCCGTATCTCAACATCGCGGACCTGGATCGGATCGTCGAGATGGGCCGCAAGAACAAGGTCGTCACGATAATCGACGGCACGTTCGCCGGGCCTCACAACCAGAAGCCGCTGCAGTTCGGGATCGACATAGTCATCCACAGCGGCACGAAGTTTCTCGGAGGCCACAACGACATTCTCTCGGGCGCCGTTCTGGGGAGTGCGAAGTATTTCCGGCGCATCAAGGATTTCCAGAAGATGACCGGTGGCGTGACCGATCCGAATTCGTGCTTTCTGCTCTTGAGGGGAATGAAGACGTACGCGCTCAGGATGGATCGGCAGAACCAGACGGCGACGCTCGTGGCCGAGCACCTCGAAGAGCATCCGAAGATACGGCGCGTCTACTACCCGGGCCTCCCCAGCCATCAGCAGTACGAACTGGCGAAAAGGACGATGCGCGGGTTCGGCGGGGTCGTCACCTTCGAGGTCAACGGCGATCTCGATCAGACGCTGAAATTTCACGACGCACTCAAGCTGTGCCTGATCGCGCCGAGTCTCGGAGGGCCGGAATCGCTGATAGTTCATCTGGCCACCATGTCGTACTATACGCTCACCCGCGAGGAGCGCCTCGAGATCGGGATTCTCGACGAGCTTGTCAGGCTCGCCGTCGGCTTCGAGGACCCCGAAGACATAATCGCCGACCTCGATCAGGCGCTCGCGAAAATCTAGTATCCGCGGCGACACCGACGACCACAGACCCGCTCGCCTTTCAGCAAGGGCGCGCGGGTTTTCTGTCTCTGGCGCGGATTCTTGAGATCGGGGTCAGTTGAGATCGGGGTCAGGTCCTGAATTATAAGCGCGCATGCCAAAACCTTATAATTCAAGACCTGACCCCAATTCCTTTTCTTGACATTTAGGTTTGCTCAAAGTAGGATTCCATCAGTCAAT
>CBDUSG010000140.1:0-7382 GCA_965369575.1 uncultured bacterium
ATAGGAACAACGTCCAGTGTCCGAGAATGGTCCGATGCTACCCGACGCTAGAGGATCACCTTGTTCAGAGGATATTCGATAATTCCCTGCGCGCCGGCGTTCTTCAGCTTCGGAATGATTTCGCGCACTACTTTCTCCTCGAGAACAGTCTCCACCGCCACCCAGCCCGAATCGCTCAGATCGGATATGGTCGGATTCTTGAGCGCCTCGATTTCGGCCAGCACCTTGGCTAGATCCGCGCGGGACGTGTTCATTTTGAGGCCGACCATGCTCGCCGCGTTGAGCGCGCCCTGCAGCAGGACCGCCAGATTTTCGGTCTTTTCCCGCTTCCAGGAATCGTTCCACGACTCCTTGTTCGCCAGAAGACACGACCGTGACTCGACGACGACGTCGATGATGCGCAGGTTGTTGGCCTGGAGCGAGGAACCCGTCTCCGTGAGCTCGACAATCGCGTCCGCCAGATCAGGCGGCTTGACTTCGGTTGCGCCCCAAGAGAACTCGACCGTCGCGCGGACCCCTTTTTTTTTGAGGTACTTTCTGGTCGTGTTGACCAGCTCGGTCGCGATAGTTTTTCCCTCGAGGTCCGAGATCGAGTTGTAGTCGGAGTCCTTCGGCACGGCAAGCACCCACCTCACCGCGCCCAGGCGTTGCTTCGAATAATTGAGCTCGGCGACCTTTACGACGTCGGCGTCGTTTTCAACGATCATGTCCGTGCCCGCAATACCGACGTCCAGAATCCCGTGATCGACGTAGCGCGGAATTTCCTGGGCCCGAATCAGGAGGGCCTCCAACTCCGGATCATCGATCGATGGGTAGTATGAGCGTTCGCCGTAAACAACAGCGTAGCCGGCCCGCCGGAACAGCTCGCGGGTGGACTCCTGCAGACTTCCCTTCGGCAACCCGATTTTCAGTTTCATTGCGTTTCCTTACAAAGGGCTGCGCTCGGAGCACCCTAGCGGTTCTTCTTCTTGTGGCGGTTCGCCCGCATCTTCTTCTTGCGCTTGTGCTTTGCTATTTTTTTTCTGCGACGCTTGCGCAAACAAGGCATTTAAAAACCTCCCTTCCCAAAACCTCCATATTATACGCCGTCGGCGTCCGAACGTCAAGCGGTCGCCCCTGCGCCCTTCATGGCCTTTCGCGGAAACTCATTCCCCATTTTCCCAGGCCGACGCGGCCATTATCGAGCAGATGATCTCTGGAATCCGGACAAGCGGCGATATGAAGCTCTCAGAGATTGCGCGCTCGCTCATTGAGCGGATTCCGCTGCCCAAGACCGAGACGCGCCCCTCGCGCAATCTTGCCGCCGATGGTCTGGAGCAAGCGCTGCTCTTTGATATTGCAACGATGGGCGCATGGCGCATGCACGGGGACACAATGTAACCGGCCATTCGACCTCTGGCGTATTTTGAAACCATGGTTCGTTGCCATGGCTCCCGTTACTCTTCCGCAATGGGGTCGATCGCTTCACTTCATGCCGCGATAGACTTTTCTCTCGTCGAGATAATCCTTGAGCGCGTTGCGCCAGTGGGGCATGGGTGGAATGGAGCCGATTTTCTTGAGATTGGCGTTTTCGAGTACGCTGTATGTCGGGCGCTTGGCGGGTGTTTTGTAAACGTCGGACGTCGTCGGCTTGAGCCTGGCGTCCATGCCGGAAAGTTCGAAGATCGCCTGTGCGAACTCGTACCACGAGCATCCGCCTTCGGAGGTCATGTGATACAGGCCGTATCGCCGTGTCTCGGCGAGCGCCTTGATGACCGGCGCGAGCGCGCGCGTATAGGTCGGCGTCAGAGTCTGGTCGTCGACGACGGTGAGGTCCTTTCCCTCACCGGCGAGCTTCAGCATCGTCTCGACGAAGTTGGTTCCCTTCCCCATGCTGCCGACCACGCCGTAGAGCCCGGACAGCCGGGCGACAAAATGCTTTTCCCACAAATACCGGACGTGTAGCTCGCCGGCCAGCTTCGATATCGCGTACGCGCTTAAGGGGCGCGGCGCGTCCTGTTCAGTGTACGGCCGCGTCGCCTCGCCGTCGAAAACGTAGTCGGTGCTGAAATGGACGAGCGCCGCGTCGATCTCCTTGCACGCTATCGCAAGGTTCCTGACGGCGAGCGCGTTGACCTCCATCGCTCTTTCGGGATAGTCCTCGCACTCGTCTACGCGATGATACGCCGCCGTGTTGATGACGACCTCGGGCGAGTGCTCGCGGAACATGCGGCCGACGGCCTCGTAGTCGCATATATTCAGGTCTTCTATCGTCAGCGGAACCAGCTCCTCGGACGGGTAGATCTTGCACAAATCCGTCCCGAGCTGGCCGTCGGCGCCTATGAGAATCGTCTTCACCCAATGGCCTCCTTGTTCACGATGCGATTGCGCAGGATGCCGATCCCCTCTATCTCAAGCTCGATCACATCGCCCGGCTGAATGAAGTTGCCGTGCTCGATGCCGCAGCCCATGCCGACCGTGCCGGAGCCGAGGCAATCGCCCGGATGCAGCGTTTCGTCCTGTGAGAGATACTCGATCAACTTGGGAAACGGATAGTACATGTCGCCGGTGTTGCCCTCGGTCCACGTCTGGCCGTTGACGCGTGCTATCATCTTCGCGTTCGAGGGATCGAACTCGTCGGGCGTGACCAGGCAGGGGCCGAGCACGTTGCCGCGGTTCATGTCCTTGCCCTTGGCCGGGCCGAGCATCAGCGACATCTCGCGTCCCTGGATGTCACGCGCGCTTATGTCGTTGAAAATAGTGTAGCCGCCGATGTACTCTTGCGCGTCCTCGGCCTTGATGTTTGTTCCCTCTTTCTTAATGAAAAGGGCGAATTCGAGTTCATAGTCCAGAAGCTGGGTATAGCTCGGCCACGGAATGTCCTCATCGGGCCCGATGACGGTATCGGGATTGCCCTTGTAATAGCAGGGAATCTCGTACCACAGGGGCGGAACCTCCCGGCCCGTCCTCTCGGCGGCGTTCTCCATGTGCGCCTGAAACGCGAGGAAGTCGCGCATCGTTCGCGGCCGGGGAACGGGCGCGAGCAGTCTAATGTCCGATATTCGGAAGGTTATCGTCTCGCCGCGCGGACCTCGAAGCGAGGAGTCGGCCCCGAGCGACTCGATATATTCGACTGTCCGGCGCGCCAGATCGAATCCATGACCGCCGGCCTCGAGCAGGCCGATCATCGATGGCGGCATGAGCGCCTCGGCCGCGCGCCCGGCGCTTTCGGCGGGCATTTTCTCGGCCAGCATCAGCGCATGGGCCGACGTGAGGTCGATGATCTCATCGTGCCCGAGCGCGCCGATGCGGCGAAACAGCCCTATGGGGGTGCCGACTTCGAATGTGACCAGCTTCATATGTCCTGTCCCGATGTGCGGTCGACCGAATTATCGCGTTCGAAGGGCGGACGCCCCTCTTTTCCTTGCCGATATGGCGGAAATTGCTTCATATAATAGCAAATTCGAGGGTTTTGTCAAGAGAAAACAGGCAATGTCTGTCCTCGGCGCGAGTATATCCCGCGGGCTCTGAATTTATTGCCTTCACTCACGACTCGCGCGTGCGCGCCGGATAGTCCTTGTGAAGGGTTGACGTCCGCGGCGACTCGCCGCCTCACGACTCGCGCGTGCGCGCCGGATAGTCCGCTCAGGCCGACGTTTCCATGACGCTGTTCATCAGGATATATGCAGGTGGATGAGGCGCAAGCGCCGGCAAGGAATGACGAGAGCCGGGAGATGCCGCAAAGGGCTGAACCCATGAAGCCGGCCGCGCTCAGTCGCTCGGCTGAGGCTCTCTGGAGGTTTCCTCGATGAGTTCCCGGTTCTTTTCCACGAGGCTTTCGAAAGTATTCTTCCTGAGCAGATCGAGCAGATACATCTGAGCCTCGTGCCAGACGGAGTGCACCGCGCACGTGGGCTTGTTGTCGCAGACCTGCCCGTTGTTCAGGCACACATTCAGAGCGATCTGCCCGTCAACCGCTTCCACGACCTCGAGCAGAGAAATTTCACTCGGTTTCTTGAGAAGCATGAAACCGCCGCCCGTGCCGCGAAAAGAGCTGACGAAGCCGGCTTTTGCGAGGTTCTGAAATATCTTGGAGAGGAAACTCGACGGTATGTTCTGTCGCTCGGAGATTTCGCTCAGAAGGCACACCGAACCCTCCGGCTGCGAAGAAAGATAGATCATGCCGCGTATCGCATATTCCGCGGCGCGGGTAATCTGCACGATTCTTCCCCCCTATGCCAAATTCATCGCTTTTAATTATGACAAGATTACTCTTAAATGTAAAGAGCTTTTTCGGATCGGAAAAAAGAATTTTCCGCCGACTATCCCAACGGGCCTGCGATCTCGCGGAAGATTCGAAGGGGCAGATAGATTATAAATCGGAAGACGCCCGTGTAAAGAAAGAGTATAAGTATAGCAAAACCATACCGTTCCAGCATCTGAAACCGTCGCGCCATATCCATCGGAAGATAATGATACAGCACGCGCGACCCGTCCAGAGGCGGTATCGGAACCAAGTTGAACGCCGCAAGCACGACGTTTATATACATCAAATATCGAAGGATAAAGACGATGGGGCCCGCTAAAGGAAAGACCCCGACGGCATAGATGGTTCTCAGCAAGGCGGCGGCGATAAGCGCCACCGAAAGATTGCTGGCTATGCCGGAGAGGGAAACCAGGATATCGTCGCGCCTGTAGTTGTTGAACCGGCCCGGATTCACCGGCACCGGCTTTGCCCAGCCGAACAGAAAAGCTCCCCCGCCCGAAAGCGCACCCATGACGATTGCCATCAGCGGAAACAGTATCGTGCCGATCGGGTCGATGTGAACCACGGGGTTAAGCGTCATCCGTCCCATAAGCTTGGCCGTATCGTCTCCGCACATGTTCGCCGTCCACGCATGCGCGAATTCATGCACGCAACAGGAAAAGAGAAGCACTACGTATATGACTACTAACTGTTCTATCTGCACGTCTTGCCGCCTCTGTTTGCCGCTCCGGGGGGCGGCTTAGTGCGCCAGCTTCGCGCTTTCGACGAAATTGATGAACGCCTCTTTCTCCGACTCATCGAGCGAGTCCGGAATCTCGACGAGTATCTGTACAATATGGTCGCCCCGCCCGCCGCCGCGCATTTTCTTGACGCCTTTGCCCTTGAGTCTCAGCTTCTTGCCGGGCTGAGCGCCCTGCGGCACGCGCAGGTTGACCAGGCCGTCAACCGTCTCCACCTTCACGGTCGCACCCAATACCGCCTGTGCAATGTTCAGCGTCACGCTCGAGTGGATGTCGCTTCCCTTGCGTCTGAACCTGTGATGTTTGCGAACGCGCACCACGAGGATAAGGTCGCCCGGCGGGCCGCCGCGCATGCCCGGCTGGCCCTGCCCGGCAATGCGTATCTTCGAGCCGTCGCCCACTCCGGCCGGTATCTTGACCGAGATCGAGCGCGACCGCGCGACCGAACCACGGCCGCCGCAGCTCCCGCATGGGGCGCCGCCCACCGTGCCCCTGCCCACGCAGCCGGGACAAGGACGACTGATGGAAAAACCGCCCTGGCCGGTTGCAACGTTGCCCCGTCCCTGGCACGTTGGACAAGTCTGCGGATTCGAGGAAGGGTCGGTCCCCGAGCCGCCGCATTTATCGCAGCTCTCCTCGCGCGCGAGCCTGAACGATGTGCTGCCGCCCGAGACGGCCTGCTCGAATGGGATTTCGATTTCCGCGCGTGCGTCTTGGCCCTTCATGGGGCCGAAACCCGCGCCGCCCCCGCCGAAAGGCCCGCCGCTCCCGCGCGCGCCGAATATCGAGCTGAACAGATCGCCGAGATCGCCGAAGCCCGAGAGGTCCTCGAAGCTGAACTGCATGCCTTCGGCCCACGGCCTGCCTCCCAAACCGCCAAAGCCCGCGAAACCGCCGGCGCGCATCTGGTCGTATTGGCTTTTTTTCTTCTCGTCGCCGAGGACGTCGTAGGCCTGCTGTACCTCCTTGAACTTCTCCTCCGCGGCCTTGTCGGCGGGATTGCGGTCCGGATGATATTTCTTTGCGAGTTTGCGATAGGCGGTCTTTAGCTCGTCGGCCGAAGCGCTTTTTGAAACGCCGAGCGTCGTATAGTAGTCCTCATGCGCCAAGATGCCTCACCTCACAGGTTTACGAACGGCGGAAACCGCATCCGCGCCGTGACACGGCACAAATATAGCATAAACGCAGGACGCTTGTCGAGGAGGGGAGTCCCCCCGACCACGGATGCTCCGCATCCCTGCTCGGAGATGAGATTACCGCGCGGGACAACCGGGAGTTGCAGACCGGATCAGAGAAGCCAACGATGAAACGGTTCTTTTGAAAAACCGAACGAATACCCTTTAGGAAAGAGATGCGAAGCATCTCAGGGATGGGGCCACCGGCCCCGGCAGCCTTGCAAAACGACGCGACGGCGTGATAAAATTCTGCTGGGTGCGAGATCGGAGAAGATTCACCATGGCGTATGACTACAGGCCGGGCGAAGGCGACGATACGAGGAAACAATATCTTCTCGTCGCGGGAGTGGTCGTTGTGATCGCCGCTGTCGTCGTTTACATCTTGTATACCGGCCTGGGCATCGACAGAGACACGCTCAAGCTTCTGATGGGGCGAATAAAACTCGACGCGGCGAATCTCACGTTTGTGTTCGTTTTCGTCATGGCCGCGGTCGTGCTGTGGGGCCTGTTCCGCGATCGCGCGGCTACAGAGGACGTCAGCCGGCGGCAGACGTATTTCATCCTGCTGCTTTTACTCGTGGGTGTCGTCGTCGCCGGGACCATTTTTTTCAGACGCATGGCAAAACCGACACATGAAGTCTTAACGGTTGAAGTGTGCCCGCGCTGCGGGGGCACCGGACGGGCCAAGCTCAGGCCCGAGTATCCTTGCGCGAAATGCGCGGGAACGGGCTACCTCACTCCCTGACGACACGCGGCGCCGCGCCGGCCAGCCCGTGCCGGTCAGCGGTGGGACCGCCTGCGGATTTTCCATCTTGAAGGTTGCCGACCGCATTCATCAGATTCCAACGCCCACGCCTTTCTACGTCGGCCCTATCAATGCCTATCTCATAGAAGACGAGCCGCTCACGCTGGTCGATTCGGGCGTCAAGACCGGCGAGGCAGAGGAGGCGCTTCGAGCCGGACTGGACGAGCTCGGATATAGCTTCGGCGACATCGAACGGCTCGTAATCACACATGCGCACCTCGATCATTACGGATTGATGGGGGCGGTCGCCGCCGAGGGCGACGCGCGGGTTGTTGCGCATCCCCTCGAGCAATACGATATCGAGAGCGAGACCGGCTACGCGTCGATGGACGATAGCCGCAACGAACGGGTTGAAAACTTTCTGCTCGAGTGCGGGCTGCCGAAAGAGAAACTGGAATTGATCCTCATGCGGCATC
>CBDUSG010000141.1:0-7354 GCA_965369575.1 uncultured bacterium
CGGAAAGGGGAAAGGTATGTGGAAAAAGATTGCGGTCATCCAGTTGGTAATCATCGTCGCCATGCTTGCTTTTTGGATCGGAACTGACACCCGCGCGGCGGAGCCTTTCAGGCGCGAATTCCTCACACAGAATCCCAACGGCGATGTCATTTACATCTGGGCATATCAAAATCGCGCAATCTGGAACGTCACGCGGCTTGACTTCGCGACCGCCTCAAAAGCCGAAAGAGATATCTCCGTTCGCTAGCTGCGACGATTGAAAACCGTGTCTAACATCTGTCTAAGATCGGACCGCTTAGAGCCTGTCCTAGCGTCCTCAGGCCGCACCTGTGGATTTTCGTTATCGTTTTGGCTCTCAGGAATTTGCAGCAATGATGGAGGGAACCGGCATTACCCGGTTTGTGACTGAAAATCCTTGTGTCGGCAGTTCAATTCTGCCCCTCGCCACCTTCTTTACTTCTTTCCTATCAACGACTTGCATCGGCGGCGGCGTCCTCTCTTTTGGCGGGAAAATGGGCGATTGTGCCCGGGCGCCCTTTCCATTGTGTCTCGTTCCGGACATGAATGAATCGCTCTGGTGATATAATGTCGGTGCACAGCCGGACGCCGTATGGGAAACAGGGCGTTCATATTAATAAGAGGGCGGGAATTAAATGTCTGCGAGTATCAAATCTCAAGTGATCATCGAGCCCGTCAACGCCGACCTGCGCCGCACGGTGGAAGGCATCATGACGAAACTGGCCCCGAACACATTTGCGGGCGCGACGGTCTTGATAAAGCCTAATATGGTGGGCCCTTCGGCGCCCGAACTCGGCCACACGACCGATCCCGAGCTGGTTCGCGCCGTGGTTTTGGCGTGCCTCGATCGAGGCGGCAAAGTGTCGGTGGGCGACAACCCGGGAGGCATAAACCGCAGCTCGCGCAACGTGGCCGAGAAGACCGGCATCCTGGCCGCATCGGAGGGCTGCTTCGCTTCGATTTCGGAGAGAGTGGTTGAAAGGGCGGGGGCCGAAACGGGTTTTCCGCTGGTAATCTCCAAGGCAGTGCTCGACGCCGACTACGTCATAAATCTTCCCAAATTCAAGACGCATCTCCTGATGATGGTAACGGGCGCGCTGAAGAACGTGTACGGCTATGTCGCCGGGGCCTGCAAGGCTCGCCTTCATGTCGAGGCGACCATGCCGGACATTTTCGCCAAGACTGTCTGCGACATCCATCAGGTGCGGCCGCCGGATTTGCACATCATGGACGCCATCACCGCGATAGAGGGCAACGGACCGTGTCACGGCGGGCAACTGCGCAATGTGGGAAAACTCATAGCCGGCGCCGACCCGTTGGGCGTGGATTATGTCATGGCAAGGATGATGGGCGCAGACCCCGACAGGCTGCCCGCGCATAAGGAAGCGCGGGCCCGCGGCTTGGGCGCCTTCAATGAGGGTGAGATAGAGGTCTGCGGCGAGATGACACCAATCCCGGATTTCCGGATGCCGATAACATATCACACTCAATCTCTGGACGAGGAGACTCTTGCCGAGATCGTGAAGCTTTATCCGCCCGGGATGATGGTCACTCGCACCGGCATAAAGCCTCAGAGGGAAGATGACAAATGCATCATGTGCGGGGACTGCGCGCTGAACTGTCCCGCCAAGGCGCTCACTCTCGAGCCGGATTTCGGCATCAGCGACGAGTGCATCGCGTGCTATTGCTGCGTCGAGCTGTGTCCCGAGGGAGCGCTCGAAGTGCCCGACGTTGAAGCCTTTCGTCATTATTAGGCCGACGGGCGCATTCGGCCTTTCGTGAGATTCCCTGTTTGTGTTGTTCAGGTGTCGGAGCCGGCCTTCGGTGCGCTGAGAGTGATCGAGTGCATCGCGAGACTCGACATGCGCCGATCTCTATACCCGCGAAAACTTGCGGGCGAGATGGCGTCGGGCAGCAGAAATGTTATGGTCATGATAGGGTCCGCCGTGAGATAGCTCGGAATCGTGGCCGTTCTTTTGACGATCCTGCCGCTTAGGCCGCGCCCCGCGCGAGCGCTCTCTAGTGCTGTGCACTCCCAATTATCGATACGTTTTCCGTTGACCACGACTTCCACTCTCTGCCTGTCGACTTTGCCCGGTATTATGAACGGCTCGAATATGGCCTCCAGCTCGACGTCCGAGTCGGTCTTGACGATCGGTATCATCAGCGAGGCGATTTTTTGATCGGTCCTGGTAACGCCTTCTTCAGGGTAGCTCCATCCTGATCCCTGGTATATCAGATAGTTTCCATCGTTTCCAAACCGGATTTTCAGGCCGGTCTGCAGGTCTTGTGGGGGTGACTGCCTGATCCCATCGGGCGTGTAGATTCTGAAACCCAGGCGCCAGGATTTGTCGAACCAACTGAAGCCCGAAACGACGAACTCTCTCATTGTCGGCATGTAGCCCTCGCGCACGTTTCCTCCCCCCCAATGGTACAGGAAGCGCCTCTCGCGCACGTCGGAAGCGTTTATGTCGAAGATCGAAGTGCCCGGGATTTCAGCCTTTATGCCGAGTTGAGAAATGACGGTTTTGGATATGTCCCCAACGGAAACGGGGGCGGCCGAAATTTTCAGCATTCCTCTCGATCCGAGTGGTTTCACCAGGAATACAGGCAGCGCGCGCCCCTTAAGAAAATCGTCCAGCCACGGCTCGTCTTCACTTCCCCTGCTGCGTCCGCTGGCGGCGGTGTTGACCTTGTGCCCCCAACCCGTATCGGCGATTATGAGTATTAGTGTGTCGTCATACACATCGATTCTCTTCAATGCTTCCATCAGGGATCTGACCAGTTCGAGCGTTCCCTTCGCCTGCAACTTGTAATTCTCGCGAGTGAACCTCACATCCACATATTCAAGATGTTCATTGAATATCACCGGATGATGCGGCGGAAACAGGTGAATGTACTTGAAGGTGCTACTCTCGCTATCCGCGTTTGCGTTCTTGGCCAGTCTTTTCATGAACTCTATGGCGTCGCGATGCGGACCCGCCGGAAGGCCGCCGCCGATTCCGGTCAGACTCAAATTGCTGACAAACCACGAATAATTGTTGTGCACATATTTCTTGAGGAAATGCGGGAGGCATCTGAACATAGTCAGATCTACCAGGAACGCCGCCTCCTTTAGGCTAACGCTGCGCCCAAGCGTGCGCTCGAGCTCGACGTAGTTCGAGGCAATTGTCTCGTCAACATATATGCTCTTGTTAAGGTATTCACTGTTTCCGACAATATCAACTCTGTAGCCGTTTGTTTTCAGCACTTTCGGTAAAGAATCGCCTAAAAAGGCCTCTTTGATGAATTCCCGGATCGGGACCGTGTTTTCGTAATACCGACCCGTCAGGATAAGCGGAACGGTCGAATAAGTTTTGGAGAATCCCGCAAGAGCGTCGACGTAGTAGGTAAATCCGTCGAACATGTCTCTGTAGTATGGTTCCCTGTTAATTATTTCATGGAAGACGTCCGTCTGGAATGAATCGAGGACAAGCAGTATCACATTTCTCCGAGGAGAAAACTCAGAGATGTTCTCCACACTTACCCGGGATTCACCGCTTGAGTGAGGCGCGTCCGGCGCCGTGTAGGCGGAAATGGAAACGGAGGCGAGCTGGATAGCGATAAAAGCGATGCCGACCTGTTTTGCAAATCTACAGATATGCCGCGCTGCAACCAGCGCTGCGACCAGCAGGGATATCCAGATTCCGCCATCGATCAGGCCGCGAAGCGTTCCGGTCGCCCAGTCGATTTCCCGGCCATCCAACTCGCCGTATTGCCAGACGAGGACATTACCCTGGAACCACAGCAGAAAGGATACGACAAGCATCACTGAGAGAGCTTTTTGATATATGGAATTCCTCAAGAATACGAGCAGCATCGTCGTCAATAGAGCGCATGACGCCGACAGCGCAATAAAGACAGGAGACAACTCGAAAAAAGAGGAGGAAAACTCCTCAATATTGGTGAAATACAAGTGGGCCGGGCCGAAAACGAAAAGCGTGAGACTGAAAAATAATGAAACGAGTAAGGAAGGGACCAGCTTTTCCCGCAAACTCTCGTCCACTGCTTTTCTCCTTCCGAAATCCCGAAGCTGTGACAAGAACTTCACAAAGGCCGGGCGGGAGACTAATCAGGAGAATCGGCTGGTTGGCGCTTCTCCATCAGGTAAAGGATTCTCTCCGAGTCTGCAAGCCGCCGCCTGTCATGGATTTCAAAGAACTCCTCGAACACGGCCTCAAAGTTCTGCTCATTGTAATCGGGGAAAACGTCTTCCCTCGTTCGCAAGAGCCTTTGGACTTGCGAATCGGTTTTCGGCACAAACTCTATGATCAACCATTTGCATATCCTGCTGAAAAAGAGCGCGATCTTGCCCAGCGGCACGTTATTGGAAATGGCAAGATGATGGATCAGGGCGAGCGCAAATATCGCATCCGCATGGCCTCGATCCAAAAGGGGCATCCTCTCTTCGTTCGCCCATCCTATGCCTGGGCTCGGATTTTTCACGTCGATGAGAAGCGGGAGAATGTTGGTTTCATTATTTCTGACGGAGTCCAGATAGTTTCTTTCGACGACTGCCGGATCAATATCAAAAGACATTGTCGGTATGCCCATATCACTGGCGACTCGGCTGAATATCCCGATATTTGCGCCGATATCCCAGACACTCGCAGGCTTTGCCTTTTCCAGAAAGTCCGACAGGCAGCGCTTCTTTTCATCGAAAGCGGTCGAAGAATAGTTGTCCTCCTCATAATAGTTGGACCATTCCGTGGCATCCGGCTTCCATTTCAGTCCTTTGACGGTCGATTCCAGGCTATCGACAATCGCCGAAAGACCCATGCGGCTGACCTTTTTTGCGTTGCCGCTCTTGATAGCCGTATCGGCAAAGCGTCTCTGGCTTTTGGCATGAAAATGGATGTGTGACAGCAGGCCGAATCTGAACGCGGTGCGACGCGGCAGCAGAGCGCTTGCCAGATCCAGGGGAATTCCATCGATGTAGATTCTGGACAACTGATTCAGGCGGATGTCCTTATTGCGCATGAGCGCCAAAGGAGCGAGGAAATGTTGGCAGAATTGCCCGTATGCGATCCATGGAGCGCCTTCGCGATATTTTTCAAAGGACAGCGTGTCGATGTGCACGGGCTTTCCGTTTCTGAACTGAATATTATAAGCGCTGGCATCCTTCAGGATCATGTCGAAGCTCAGCGCCGTCTTCTGGACCCTAAGCGTGCTCAATGCCGCATCCTTCAGCTGGCTGAAGCACCATTCGTACGGATACGAAATAAATGGGATGACCTCGGGCCGGATAACCTTGTAGGGACTAACGGAACTCTTCAGGGGAATGTCGACTTCCGTGTGCGGAATCAGCAGATCGGCCTCGGTAAGCTTTTCATATAGGCCGCAGGCCATCAAATGATCATAGTGTTCCTTGTACACCATGTTAATGCGGCGGTACATCACTCCGTCTTGGAAAAAAAGGGAGCCGGCCGGATCCCGGAAAGAGCCTGGGACATCACCGCTGGTCTTCATCTTCCGCAATGCTCTTCTCTTTCGCGAACAGACCCTTGAGGAAGGTTCCGATCCTGTGAAAATACTGTTTGATGAAGAACAGGCCGCCAATTACCGCGGCGATGATTATCTGCGTGATATAGCTGCCCGTTGCCGGGTCCAGGTAGGCATACGCGCTTCGAGGAAAGGCGAAATGAAACAGAAGAAACACAGAAAGCATAAGCGAAAGCTTCTTAGTGAATTTCATCGTTTTTGATCCGATCCGGATGGTCCGTCCCGATTTCCTTGCCCGGGTCCGCAACTCATCACAACGGTTCAATCCCGGGCGCCTGACCGTCGTCGGCATCTATCTTAAGGCAAAAGCCGCATTGAAAGCAACGAAAATTTCATGACGAGCTTCCAGCGGCCAGTGGCCGCGGACGTGAGATGCTTCGCATCTCTATTCCTGACCGGTGTTGACGGCTGATTCCGTATCTGTGCGAGTGAACGCGCCTGGCATCGCTGCGGCCAGTGGCCGCGGACATGAGATGCTGCGCATCTCTTCTTTTACATCTTTTTTCATAACCGGCTTTACCGATTCAGTTTCAGCGAGGACCTATCCCTCGCGACTAATACATAGGTGACGCAAGGATACGAAGTATCCGAGGATGGGGGCCCTGCCCCCCGCCGGCCCGACTTGACTTTTCGGCGTTTACTATAATAGAATTTAGTTGTCTTATGTGGGCAATAAAATAATCCGATGCGCTCCTACATATGGAGGGAACCATGAATAGGAAACTCTCGGCGGTTCTTTTGGTCGCTGCCCTTCTGAGCATCCCCTCGATCGCTTTTTCGGAGACGTATTATGTGCCGGATGACTTCGGTACTATTCAGGCGGCGATAGATGCTGCGGCGGACCTGTATACGATCATTGTACGTGATGGAACCTGGACGGGGCCGGGCAACAAGGATCTTAATTTCGGTGGCAAAGAAATCACTCTTCGGTCGGAGAACGGGCCGGCAAACTGTATAATAGATTGCGAAGGTGAGGGAAAGGGATTCTATTTCGAGAACGGCGAAACGAATGCTTCAGTGTTGGATGGCTTCACCATCACTAACGCCTATGCCGCTCAAGGTGCTATCTCCTGCTTCTACTCTTCTCCGACTATCGCCAACTGCATTATCAGCGGAAACACAGCCAGCCCAATAGGTGGCGCCGGCATCCATTGCTATTCATCTTCGCCAATCATCCGAGACTGCGAAATCACCGGAAACTCGACTACTTCCAGCAGCGGCGGAGGGATCAAGTGTGTCGAGTCATCCTCTCCGACCATCATCCGCTGCACCATCAGCGGAAACTCGGCTGCCCTGATGGGGGGCGCCATTGCCTGCTTCAACTCTTCACCCTACATCGCCAGCTCCATTATTACCGGAAACTCATCCGTTTCATTCGGGGGAGGAATATTCATCTATCGCAGGTCCGATCCCACAATCATCAACTGTACCATCGGCGGAAACACGGCGCCCAAGGGCGGCGGGATTTTTTGCGCCGACAATGCAGATCCGACGATTACCAACTGTGTATTGTGGGATAATTCGGCGCCTATTGGACCCGAAATTGCTGTTGCGGTGGTGGATGAATCACCCTCTTCTCTCACCGTTTCTTACAGCGATGTTCAAGGTGGCGAAGACGCAGTCCACGTGGACGCGGGTTCCACTCTTGTCTGGGGCGACGGCAATCTTGACGAAGACCCGCTGTTTGTGGGCGGGGGCGATTTCCATTTGACCGAAGGTTCGCCATGCATCGATATCGGAACGAGCACAGCTGCGCCCGGCTCCGATATTGACAGAGATTTCCGGCCGCAGGGAG
>CBDUSG010000142.1:0-7352 GCA_965369575.1 uncultured bacterium
CTGCTCGCGCAGCTCGATCTTTCCCTGCTTCAGGCCGCGCGAGCCGATCGTAACCCGCAACGGGACTCCTATCAGGTCCCCATCCTTGAACTTGACGCCGGGCCGCTCGTTGCGATCATCCAGCAGGGTTTCGATGCCGTTGGCGTCCAGTTCGGCGTATATCTTTTCCGCCACCGACATAAGCTCTTCGTCCTGCACCGAGATGGGAGTGACCAGCACCTGATAAGGCGCGATCGACGGCGGCCAGATGATGCCGTTTTCGTCGTGGTTCTGCTCGATGGCGGCCGCGACCGTGCGCGTTACGCCGATGCCGTAGCAGCCCATCACGAAGGGCGCCTCGTTTCCGTTCCCATCGGTGAAAACGGCGCCCATGGCCGCGCTGTACTTGCTTCCGAGCTTGAAGATCTGGCCGACTTCAATGCCGCGATATTCGGTCAGCTCGCGCCCGCAGTGAATGCACTTGTCGCCGGCGGCGGCGGCGGTTATGTCGGCCACGACGTCGGGCGAGAAATCGCGGCCGGGATTAACGTTCTTAAAATGATAATCGCTCCTGTTCGCGCCTGTAACGAAGTCGGCCATCTCCATGACGGTCTTGTCGGCCACAAGCCTGACGCCCTTGAGTCCGACCGGCCCTGCGAACCCGACTTCCGCGCCGCTCGCCTCGCGAACGCTCTCGGCGTCGGCCATCGTCAGCACTTCCGTCTGCAGCGCGCGGAGCAGCTTCGGCTCGCATATCTCGCGATCGCCCCTGATGAGCGCGCCGACGACCTCGTCGCCGTTTTTATAAAGAATCGTCTTGACGAGGCGGCTGGGCTCGGTTTTCAGGAACGAGCACACCTCCTCGACGGTTTTCATGCCGGGCGTATGCGCTTCCTCCAGCGGCCGGGGATCGCCGTCTGAGGCGACTTTCTCTATCACCGACTCGGCGGTCTCGTCGGTCGCGGCGTAGGCGCAATCGTCGCTGGGACAGCTGAGAACGCGAGACTCGCCGGTTTCGGCAAGCACCATGAACTCATGCGTGTAGTCGCCGCCGATGGCGCCGGAGTCGCCCAGGACGGGCCTGAACCTGAGCCCGCAGCGGCGGAAAGCGGCGCCATACGCGCCGTGCATGTCCCAGTAGGTTTTGTTCAGGCATTCCTCGTCGCGGTTGAAGCTGTATGCGTCTTTCATGAGGAACTCGCGTCCACGCATTACACCGAACCGCGGTCGGATCTCGTCGCGAAATTTCATCTGTATCTGATAGAGCGTGACGGGGAGCTGCCGGTACGAGCGCAGCCTGCCGCGCACCGTGTCGGTAATTATTTCCTCGTGCGTAGGCCCGAGCACAAAATCGCGCTTGTGCCGGTCTTTCATGCGCATGAGTTCGTCGCCGTAGACGTCCCAGCGGCCGGTCTCCTTCCAGAGCTCGGCCGGACTGAGCAGGGGCATCAGCAGCTCGAGCGCGCCGATGCGGTTCATCTCTTCGCGCACGATCTGCTCTACTTTTTTGGTGACGATAAGCCCGAGCGGCAAGAGCGTGTAGATGCCCGCCCCCACCTTCTTGATCATGCCTGCGCGCAGCATCAGCCTGTGGCTGACGACCTCGGCCTCGGCCGGCTCTTCCTTCAATGTGGGTATGTATGCCCTGCTCCAACGCATCAGTCCAGTTCCTTTATCCGTGACAGAAGCTCATCTATTATATTCGATTCCCTTACTTTTTTGCACACGATTTTCCCGTGCCGGAAAATGACTCCCTCGCCCCCCCGGCCGCCTGCGACGCCGTAGTCCGCGCGCTCGGCCTCGCCGGGACCGTTGACGGCGCATCCCATGACCGCCACGGTTATTGCCTTTTCGACGCCGGCCAGCCGCTGCTCGATCTCCTCGGCCAGTTCCTGCACGTTAATACTGCAGCGTCCGCAGGTCGGGCAGCTGATAACCTCGGCGCCCTCCTCGCGCAGGCCGAGTGAACGCAGCAGCGTGCGCGCGACAATCACCTCTCGCTCCGGCGGCGCGCTCAACGAGACACGCACCGTGTCGCCGTAGCCCTTTTCCAGCAGGATGGCCATGCCGGCGGCCGACTTAACGGCGCCGGTGAGCAGCGTGCCCGCCTCGGTTATGCCGATGTGGAAAGGGTAGTCGCACTCGCGCGCGAGCAGTTCGTGCGCGCGCACCGTTGTCGGAACGTCGGAGGACTTGAGCGAGACCTTTATGTTGTGGAATTTCAGTTTCTCGAGTATCCCAATGTGTTTGAGCGCGCTCTGCGCCATGGCCTTCGCGGTCGTTTCGACGAGTCGCGCTCCCTCGCCTTTTATAATCCGCCGGAATTCCTCCTCGATCGAGCCGGAGTTGACGCCCACGCGAATAGGGATGTCCGCCTCCGCGGCCGCGCCGACGACTTTCTCGACGTTGGCCCGCGTGCCTATGTTGCCCGGGTTGATGCGCAGACCGTCGACGCCGTTCTTGATTGCCTTAAGGGCGAGACGATAGTTGAAATGGATGTCGGCCACCAGAGGGATCGAGACCCGCCTCGTGATGACTCTGAGGGCATCGGCAGCCTCGACGTCGGGCACGGCGACCCGTACGATCTCACACCTGACCCGCTCGAGCCGCTTGATCTGATTGACCGTCGCGACCGCGTCGCGCGTGTCGGTCTTGGTCATCGACTGTATCGAGATCGGATGACCGCCGCCGATGGGCAGACCGCCCAGACATACTGTCCTTGTCTTTCGTCTCTGCATTTTACCGGTAAAAGAAGCTGGCCGGGCCCGGCTACTCCAGGAATTCTCCGCCGAAAAAGACCCTTATGGCCCTCAACACGTCATTGTAAGTCGCCACGAGGAGAATGAACAGAATAAAAGCGATTCCCACTTTCTGAAGCATGATTTGGTATCTTTCGTCGAGCGGCCTGCGGCGAACCCCCTCGACCAACATAAGGAGGATCATGCCTCCATCCAGCATGGGAATGGGGAGTAAATTGACTATCGCCAGATTGATCGTTATGAGCGCCACGAGGTTGAGATAGTAGCCGATACCCAGCTCGAGGCTTATCTCCGTCATGACCGCGATGCCTATGGGACCCGCCATCTCCTTCGTGCTGACTTTGCCAGAGACGAGAAAGTACAGGGTCTTCATCGTCAGCGCTATGGAATAGCGAAAAGCATCGATACTCTTGACGACCGCCTCCACGGGCCCGAATTTCTCCAGCACCACAGGCGTGAAACTCACGCCGATTCTTCCGGTTCGCGCGAGAGTGACGACCGTTCGAAGGGTCTCCGGCTCGCGCAGCATACCCCGGGATCTCTCTATCGTAAGCTCGATCTCCTTGCTCTCGAGGTCATAGATGGAGCTTGTGAGATGATCTTCGATGTCCCTTTCATCCAGGGGCCGGCCGTTGAAGGCGATGACCACGTCACCCCGCTGCAGCGCGCCGGGATCGGGGGTGGGCTCTCCCTCGTCATCTCCTTCTCCTTCGGCTTCCGTCTCCGTATAGGCGACGATATTCTTTGAAAACGCTACGCCCGGGACGATGCTGACCTCGTCGGGCGTCAGCGTGATTTGTGTTATTTCGTCATCCCTTAGTACGGTGAACGTCATAGGCCGGCCGGCACTCTGGTTGACCGTCTCGATCAGTTTGCTCATGCTTTCGTTGCCGGGCTCGCCGTCGCCGTATGCGAGAATTATGTCTCCCGCTTTGAATCCGCCTCGCTCGGCGGCCATGCCCGGGAATACGGTCTGGACGTACTCCGAATAGAGGGGCTCGATACCCAGAGACGCCCGGTTGACGCCTTCCTCGCGGGCGGGCGCGGCTGTGACACGGGTTATCTTGCCAGATAGATCCTCAAGCTCTATGTCCAGCGGCTCGTTCTCACTGGACATGCTTATGATCGGAATCTCCTCGAATTTGCTGATGGGATTCCCGTTGATCGATACGATTCGCTGGCCCGGTTTTATGCCCGCCGCCTCGGCCGGCGAGCCCTCTCGAACATTTCCGATCCATGTATATTTCGTGAAGATGGGGACCTGAATGCCGATCGTGTAGACCAGCCACAGCACCGGAAAGGCGAAAAGCAGGTTCATCAGCGGACCCGCAAAGCTGATGATCAGCCTATTGCGCACGGGCTGGTTGTTGAACCTTCTCTCGGGCGGCACGTCCGCCAGCTCGGGCTCGGCCGCCGCCGCTTCTTCCTCCGTCCTGGGCGCGTCCTCCTGTCCCACCATTTTGACATAGCCGCCGATGGGAATCGCCGAAATGCAGTAGTCGGTCTCGCCCCGTTTAAAGCCGAACAGCCGCCTGCCCCATCCCAGCGAAAGCCTGACGACGTAAACGTTGCTCCATTTGGCCGCGAAAAAATGGCCCAGCTCGTGAACAAATATGAGCACACCCAACAGGATGATAAACCGGCCTGCGCCGATTATGAATCCAAAAATGGAGGAAATATCGATCACCTGCAACTCCCTTGCATGCTGGCCGCGCGCTCGCGCGCCCATTCGTCGGCGGCCAGCACCCGTCCCAGCGTTGGGTCGGGTTCGACCGTATGCTCGTTCATGACCCGCTCGATCATCTCCGCAATGCCGCAGAAGCCGAGCCTGCGCTGCAAAAATTCCTCGACGGCCACCTCGTTCGCGGCGTTAAGCACCGCCGGCATCGTGCCTCCGGCGCCGGCGGCGTCGTAGGCCAGCCTGAGACACGGGAATCTCTCGAAGGACGGCTTAAAAAACTCCAGCGGCGACACGTCCGTGACGCTCAGCCTTTGCACCGCCGACTCGATTCGCTCCGGGTACGTGAGCGCATACTGGATCGGCAGCCTCATGTCGCTTCGGCCCAGTTGGGCGATTATCGAGCCGTCGACGTATTCGACCATCGAGTGAACCACGCTCGACGGATGTATTACTACCTCGATCCGGTCGACGTCGACTCCGAAGAGCCAGCGCGCCTCGATGACCTCGAGCCCCTTGTTCATCATGGTGGCCGAGTCCACGCTTATCTTCTTTCCCATATCCCACGTTGGATGTCGAAGCGCCTGCTCGGGAGTCACGTCCTCGAGCGTTTTGGGACTCTCGTTATAGAACGGGCCGCCTGAAGCGGTCAAAACTATTTTATGGATTTCCTGCTCTCTGTTGCCGCAGATACATTGGAATATGGCGCTGTGCTCACTGTCGACCGGCAACAACGTGGCGCCGGTCTTTTTGGCAAGGGCCGTGATCGCGCCCCCGGCCATGACGAGCGGTTCCTTGTTGGCGAGCGCGATGATTTTCCCGCTCTCGACCGCGGCGAGTACCGGCTTGAGGCCGGCCGCCCCGACAATCGCCGAGACCACAATGTCGGCCTCCGGCGCCTCGGCCACCGCGAGCACGCCCTCGGCTCCGGCCAGCACTTCGGTTCCGGCCGGGCAGCGGGACCGCAGCTCGCGCGCCTCTTTCTCGCTCCCGAGCGCGGCATACTTCGGCCTGAACCGCTCGATCATTTCTGCAAGGAGCGCAACATTGGTGTTCGCGGTCAATCCGACAACATGAAAACGCTCGCGGAGCGAATCTATCACCGCGAGAGCATTTCGGCCGACCGACCCGGTAGCGCCGAGCACAACAATACCTTTTTCCATCATCTAATAATACCATTTTGCAGCAGATTCTGCAACAGGTCGTCCAACGGCGTCTCTCCTTGATTTTCGCGGCGAAATATAATAGCATGATGGCTGGATCACCCCCGCCGCAGGGCTTGAGCCGACGCCCGGCGGCAAAGCAGGCCGATAAATCGATAAAAAAGGAGCTACGGGATTATGAGAGACGCATACGTTATAGGCGCCGGAATGACCCGGTTCGGAAAGTACCTCGATCGCAACATGAAATCGCTCGTCGAAGAGGCGGTTACCAACACGCTCGACCATGCGGGCATCGGCAAGGACGACCTCGAGGCCGCATGGGTGGGCAACGCCGCCCAGGGGCTCGTGACCGGCCAGGAGGGTATCCGCGGTCAGGTGGTGCTCAGGCCGCTCGGAATCGGCGCGATTCCGGTCATGAATGTCGAGAACGCATGCGCGTCGGCTTCATCCGCATTCTACGGCGCGTGGATGGGCGTTGCGGCCGGCATGTACGATTGCGCGCTCGCGCTCGGCATGGAAAAACTCGCCATGGAGGACAAGAAAAAAGCCTTTGCTGTCTTCTGGGCTTCCACCGACGTCGAGCTGATGGAGGCCTTCAAGGCTATGATGGAAGAGCAGGAAAAGAAAAAGAAAGATATGGGCGGAAAAGACTCCGGCAAAGGCGGCGCAGGCCAGAGTCGGAGTGCATTCATGGACATCTATTCCATGGCCGCCCGCAGCCACATGGACAGATACGGCACCACCCAGAAACAGCTCGCGATCATCTCGGCAAAGAACCACTTCCACAGTTCGTTCAATCCTTACGCGCAATACCAGAAGGACATGACGGTCGAGGAAGTCCTAGCCGCGCCGGAAGTTTCGTATCCGCTGACGCGCCCGATGTGCTCGCCCGTGGGCGACGGCGCGGCGGCGGTCATCGTTGCATCTGAGGACTTCGCGAAAAAAATGGGCATCGACAGGCCCGTCAAGGTCCGCGCGTGCGCGCTCGCTTCGGGACGCGACCGCGGCATGGACGAGGAAGACCTCGGGCGTCGCTTAAGCCGCAGGGCTTTCGAGACGGCCGGTGTCGGACCCGGGGACATCGACGTCGCCGAAGTGCACGACGCCACCGCGTTCGGCGAGCTTATTCAGACCGAAAGCATGGGATTCTGCGGCGAGGGCGAGGGCGGCCCGTTCGCCGAATCGGGCGCGACGAAACTGGGCGGGAAGCTCCCCATCAACACCAGCGGCGGCCTCGAGTCGCGCGGGCATCCCATCGGCGCGACGGGAACGGCCCAGCTCTGCGAGCTGGTGTGGCAGTTGCGCGACGAGTGCGGCGACAGGCAGGTCGAGGGCGCGCGGCTGGCTCTGGCCGAAAACGGCGGCGGCAACATCGGAGTCGAAGAGGCCGCGATGGTTATCACGATTCTGGAGAAGGGTTACTGAGCCGCTTGCGGTTACGGCGGCCTTTCACGGTAGCAGGCATTTGCGGACATCGGACAGAAGAAATGAAAAAAGCCCCGCATCTTCGCTGTGAGATGCGGGGCTTTGCTGCAAGCAAAATATCAATAAAAGCTTATAGCTTTACGACTTTCTCCGCTTGAGGACCCTTCGGGGTCTCGACCGTTTCGAAGCTGACCCGATCATTTTCCGACAGCGTCTTGAATCCCTCTCCCTCGATGGACGAATGATGCACGAACAAGTCCGATCCGTCGTCCTGGGTGATGAATCCGAAACCCTTTTGGTCATTGAACCACTTTACTGTTCCTTCTGGCAAAACCACTTCCTCCTCAT
>CBDUSG010000143.1:0-7348 GCA_965369575.1 uncultured bacterium
AATTTTTAGATCCGACGCTTCTCATGGCGGGGTGTGGGGGGCAACTTGCCCCCCACAGGGCTACTCGTCCCCGACTACTCGCCGCGCCGCCACTTGGCGGCGGGGCCGGCTCTGTCACCTGATCAGAGTGAGGCCGCATCGAGAAACGTCACAGACCCGCGTTGATTGTGAATCCGCCATCGATGACGATTTTAGCGCCCGATATGTAGCGGCCGGCCTCCGACGCCAGAAAGACAATCGCGCCCTTGATGTCGTTGCCGACGCCGAAGCCGTTCAGCGGGATCATCTTCAGCATGGCCTCGCCGACCATTTGAAAAAAGGGGCTCTCCCTATCCTGGAGCATCTCCATCATCCCCTCCTGCATATTCCCAGGAAGGATGGCGTTGACGCGGATGTTGTGCTTCCCCCACTCGACCGCGAGCGACCGCGTGAGGCCGATGACGCCGATCTTCGATGTCGCGTAGGGTGTCATCCCGATGCCGAAGCCCACCTGCCCGTTTTCGCTCGAAAAATTGATGATGGCGCCCGAGTTGCTCTCGATCATCAATTTGCCGATCTCGCGGCAGCACAGGAACGTCCCCAGCAGGTTCGTGTTCATCATGGCGGTCCAGCTCTCGGAGTCGACGTCGGTCGACGGCATCATCCCGCCCTTCCCCGCGCTGTTGGCGAGGATATCGCACCTGCCGTAGTGCTCCTTGATTCTCTGCGCCATCCGTACTACTTCATCCTCCTTGGAAACGTCACACTTGATAGCGATGCAATCGCGGCCGAGCGCCTTCAGCTTCTCGACCGCCTCGTCGAGGTTGGCGCTCATGTTGCGCCCGCAGATCGCCACGTCGGCTCCGGCTTCGGCCAAACCCTCGGCCGCAAAATATCCAAGGCCGCGGCTGCCGCCGGTCACGAGCGCGACCTTGCCGTCCAATTTAAATAAATCCAGCGCGTTTGTCATTTCGGTACCTCCGGATGCTCCTGCCCGCGATCAGACGAGATTCAGGCCAAGTATAGGATAAAGACATGTGGGTGTCAACCGGGAATGCGCTCGAGCCGGATTGCCGATTGTCAGACGAACGGCAGCGGACTATCGAAAGCCGCCGACCCGCTGAAATCAACAATTTACGGTTGGCACGACACTACATCCCCGAGAAGGACAATTGATTGACCGCCGCCGAGCCCGCGTGCAGGCTCCTGCCCATCGCGTCGGCGACCGGCGCTATCTCTTTCATCAAGCGGCCGAACATCTCGAATGTGAGGCTCTGCTCGCCGTCGCTGAGCGCGTTCTCGGGGTCGGGATGAACCTCGACGAGCAGGCCGTCGGCCCCTGCCGCGACCGCGGCGCGCGCCATCGGGATCACGAACTCGCGCCTGCCCGTGCCGTGACTGGGATCGACGACCACCGGCAGATGTGTCTCCAGCTTCGCGGCGGCTACAGCGCTCAGGTCGAGCGTGTTGCGCGTCATGTTCTCGAACGAGCGGATGCCGCGCTCGCACAGGATCACATTCGGGTTGCCGTGCGAGACGATGTACTCGGCCGACATCAGCCATTCTTCGATCGTGCTGCACATCCCGCGCTTGAGCAGCACCGGCTTGCCGCTGCGGGCGACCTCGCACAAAAGCGGCGTGTTCTGCGAGTTGCGCGCGCCTATCTGGATCAGGTCGGCGTGCGATGCGACCTCTTCCATGTCGGACGCCGAAAGCAGCTCGGTCACAATCGGCAGGCCGGTAGCCTCCCGCGCGCGCGCGAGCCGACGCAGGCCCTCGGCCCCGTGTCCCTGGAAGCTGTACGGCGAAGTACGCGGCTTGTACGCGCCGCCGCGAAGCATGTGCGCGCCGAGCGACTTCACCGCGCGCGCGGTCGCGACCAGGGCCTCCTCGCCCTCTACGCAGCATGGGCCGGCCATTATGGTGAAAACTTCGCCGCCGACGGGAATGCCCGCGACGTCAACGATGGTGCGTTCGGGGCGCCCCTTGCGGCTCACGAGCCTGTATGGCCGGGCGCCCTGGGGGGCATCCGGCTCGCGCCTATCAACGAGCGGCTCTGTCGTCCTCGCCGCCGGTTCATCTCTCACTGCAGTCGTCATCTCGTTTCACTCCTTTGCCGATGGATCGTTGTTTTGGGCCGCCCGCGGCGTTTTCACACAAAAAAAGCCGCGGACTCCTCTGAGCCCGTGGCCACGTTACTCGTTATTCGTTTAGTTATTCGAGGAATCTAACGGAGGCGAGCGGGCACAGAACACCACCAGCTAAAATAGAAAAAGTAGCTATACCTTTTCGCCGGCGACATTCCGTGGTTTACCTCTAGCTCGTCTACCTCGTCGTCCTCGATGCGTCAAATTACTGGAAGCATTATAGCAGGCCTCCACCCGCAAGTCAATCATTCCCCGCATCCTGTTCCTGACAGAATGCATCTAACCGTGTAATCCGGAAGAAATTAGGCAAGGGTGGTGATGACATTCTTTACTTCTCGACTTTTCGGGGTTGAAGAATATTCGGGCGAAAGTTGACTATGCAGAGTCAAGAATACTGCAATTCCCGAACCAAACCTTCACCCATCCCAACCGGAAGCTTCTCGCCGTTAATTTCCTGTTGTTTTCTGATATACTCTTATCCGCGCAAGGTTTGAACCGCCTGGGATTCTGCTCATTGAAGAGGAATCGCATGGACAGTTCGGGAAAGAAGAAGCTGTGGATATTTGCCGGTGTCGCCGTCGTTATCCTGGCCGCCATTGGCCTGATACTCTTTTCACAATCGCCATCGCCAACTCCCACGCAACCCGCCCCGCCACAAAACATTTCATCCGAGTCGAGCCCCCAAGCATCATCCGCAGATGCGAAGCCTTCGGAAAAGCCGTCACAAGAGCAAACCGAGAAACCGGGCACGGCGGTAGATGACGAAGAGGAATCGACAGGACCCGACGTATTCGGCGTTATCCTGGACGAAAAGAGAAAACTCGTATCAGGCGCGCAAGTGCAAGCAATCAAGGACAAGATTGGTGTCAAGCGCTACGATGCATCTGCAACTTCAGGAGAAGACGGAAGATATGACCTGAGCGGTCTTCAGAAGAATATTCCGTTTCCATATAAGATCGTGGCTTCCGCCCCGGGTTACGCAACCACATCATCGAATCCATTCCTTTTTGACGAGGCCCCCAAAGAAATCAATATCAAGCTGACAAGAGGCGCCGTATTGAGCGGCCGCGTGACAACTGCTTTCGGTGAGGGCATCGAGGGCGCCAACATCAGCCTTACCGAATCCTCGAGGGTAGGAATCTACTTGATGCCGTTTTATCTAGGCGCCGACGGCGTGTCTTCCGCGACAACAGATATCAGCGGCGACTATTCTTTTCCAAACCTTCCGCCGGGTGAATACTCGCTCTATCTGCATGCGGCCAACCATATCGACAAAAGCAGCACGCTCAAGATTTCTCCACACGACTCAGACATTCAAATGGATTTCAAAATGGAGTACGCAGGCGAAGGATATGTGGCAGGCGTCGTCGTGGATGAAGATGAATCTCCAATACAAGGCGCCATAGTTAAGCTGTCGCAGGGGTCCCTTGGCGAAAACAGATGGGGCGTGTCACGCGCGTGTGCTACACTCCGGCCGACGGCTCATTCTTTCTGGAGGGATTTCATGGTGATCTGGAAAAATCCGTATTGGGAGTTCGAAAGGAAGGCTACAATGGTATACATCATTCACTGGATCAAATTCATTATTTCAATCTGAACAAAGGCGACATTCATGATTTGAGAATTCAATTAAGGCCTCGCGACAAATCGCTTGGTCAAATATCAGGTCGAGTCACTGATAGTGTCTCCTCCAGACCGATACAGAAATTCCGGGTAACGGCGATGCAGAGGGACGCATCGTATGCGGAATATGCCCGCCAATTGTTCTCAAAAAGGTTTGACTCGCCCGATGGAAGTTTCGTGCTTCCGGATATTTCGGATTCCACCTGTTTCCTGCGGGTTACGGCAGGCGGCTATTCCACCCAGGTTGTCCAAGTTAACTGCTACCTCGAGGGAGAATCGCCCTCAAGGGAAATCGCGCTGGAATCCGAATCTTCTGTGAGCGGTACAGTTTATGATCTGTACACGCAGGCGCCCATTTGGGGCGCCAGGGTATATTGTAACCAGAAGGTTTTGGGGAGCGCGGTTGACCGCTGGATTCCTATCGCAGTTATGTCTGATAAACTCGGCCGCTATCGGCTCGGAGGGCTTCCCTCGGGTTCCCACAGGATATTTGCCTCTCATCCCGATTACTCCCTGGCCGTCTCAGATGAGATTCAACTTATCCAAAAAGGGGCGTCATATACGGGCTTGAATTTCTCCCTCGGAGCAGGCGGAACAATCGAGGGAACGGTTACCGGTCCATCCGGCCCGGTAAAGGATGCCAGAATTTACTTTGCTCCCGTCGATTCATCGCGACTGATCACGAGGTTAAACGGAGCCTTTGAAAACAGATACATGGGGCGCAGGTTAGGCGCCAATACAGGCGAAAACGGTTATTATCGAAAGGAAGGATTATCCCCCGGATATTGGCGCGTCAGAACTTCAATTCGTACCGATAGTGATGAATATGTTCCCAATAGTGAAATCATACAAGTACATGAAGGCAAAAATATTCTTCATAACATTGCGTTTTGTGAAGGCGGAACAATCGAGGCCAATATACTTGCCGACAAATCCCATACAAAAGAATATCCATACATCTACATATATCTGCGGCCTTACGGCGCTCCGCCGATTGCTCTGAATGCGGAGGGCCAAGCCACATTAGAGGATCCGATCCGGATGGATGTGTATTCACAGTGGCGGGGATGGTCTGAACAAGGCTTTAGATTCTCCCGTGTCTGCCCGGGCAAATACACCGTCACAGTCTGGATTGGCAGATTCACACGTGGCGGCGACGAGACCTATGACCAAATTTCGGTCCCTGCAACAGTCAGACTAAACCGAACAACCCCAGTGAATATTGATTTTCGGCGATGACGGAAAAATTCTCAACGTGGCCAAGAATCCGTTTTCGATTCTTCACTCTAAGCAGGTTCATCTGGCTTTTCTAGAGATTGCGTAATCCAACATAGAATATGCACCAATTGTCCCCTCTCAGTAGTCTTGAAAGAATGTAGTATGAAGAATATGGAAGAGGCATGACCGCCCTTATTCAAATAAGCGTTTTGACGACCGCGGGCAGGGGCGGTGGCCGGGGCATCTTGCTCCTCAGCCCGGGCGGCAGGTTCTGGTGGATGCGGTAGACGTAGAATTCCTGGCAGTGCTTTAAGGGATTGCCAACGCGGGCGATATGTGTATAATATGAAATGATGATTGACAGCCTTTAGATGTATTATAAATATTTTGCACTTAAAAATTATATTTTGAGTGCTTATGTAATGTAACAAATGGGGGGCATCATATGGAACGGAGCGACTTTAGAATACTTCTATTTCGTTACCATCCCTACGTCATGGCGCGGGCGGAGACCAGCGTAAAACAAGACGTGTACTGTGCAAAGAAGCTGTCTCTGTTTCCGCCCCTGGGCTTGGCGCATTTGGCTGCGGCACTCAAAAACGCAGGCTATGAAAATGTCAAGATCGTCGACGCGTGGGCCGAAGAGCTGTCTGAGACCGAGTTCATGGAGACGGTTGAAGGGTTCAACCCGAACCTTGTCGGTTGTACCCTATGGACAACAAATCTGAACAGCGAGCTCGCCGCACTCGGGAAAATCAAGCAGAGACTCCCGAGCGTCACGGCGGTCGTCGGCGGCCCCCACCTCGATGTGTATCCGCGCGAATGCATCGAGCACTCCGATTTCATCGATTTCGGCGTAGTCGGCGAGGCGGAGGAGAGCACGATTGAGCTGTTTGACGCCGTGCGCACCGGCACCGACTCGCTGAGCGAGATAAAGGGAATCGTCTACCGAGACGGCAAAGAAGTCGTGTTCACCGGATCACGGCCGCCTGTGGAGGACCTGGACAGCCTGCCCTATCCGGATTTCTCGGGGCTCCCTGTGAACAAGTATTTCTTGGAGGTCGAAAAGATATCCCCTTTCATCTACATCTTCTCTTCGCGAGGCTGTCCATATAGGTGCCGTTATTGCTTCAACTCAAGGGGGAGGAGCTTCCGGAAGCATTCGGTCGATTATGTCATCAACTACATCAAGTTCCTGAAGCAGCGTTACGGCGTCAAGGAGATCGCCTTCTTTGACGAGACGTTTACGTTCGACAAAGAGAGAACGCTCCTTTTCTGCAAACGGTATAAAGAAGAGAGTATCGGGGCCCCCTATACCGTACGCACGAGGGTTAATCACGTGGATGAGGAGATCATCGTGGCCCTAAAGGAATCCGGATGCCGTCGGATCCATTATGGCGTCGAATCCGGGGTTCAAGAGGTGCTGGACCGGATGAACCGCAAGATAACGCTGGAGCAGGTCCGTGAAGCAGTCGCATTGACGAAAAAACACGGGATCTCCGTGGCGACGAATTTCATGATCGGCTATATCGATGAGAGCAGGGATACTTATGAGAGAACTATCGAGTTCATCAGAGAGCTGGACCCCGACCACGTGAACATTTTCGTCACGACGGTATTGCCGGGAACCGACCTGTATTTTGAGGCCATTGAACGGGGAATACTGAAGCGTGACGTGTGGCGCGAGTATGCGCTAGGCAAGATTCCCAGCGTGGACATCAGAGGGCTTCGTATTCCCGGCAAGGATTATAGCGTTGATGATCTTGATGGGATGCTTACCCGAGCGCATCGGCAGATCTACTTCCGTCCGGCATTCGTATTGAAGAAGCTGCGCGCCATTCGGAGCCCCAAGCAACTCCAAGCGTACTTCGCACAGGCGATGACAATGCTTTCAAACATCTTGCATCGTTCTCTGAAGAGATCCACGAAAGGTTCGTAGTTTCAGGCAGCGGACCAGATCTGACAGGCTTGCTTCCGGGTTCGGGTGAAGCTATTCGTTATCCGGCTCGCTCATGGCGCGAGCCGGAGCATGTGCATTTCAAATAAGCGGCTTGACCACCGCGGGCAGGGGCGGTGGCGGGGGCATCTTGCTCCTCAGCCTGGGCGGCAGGTTCTGGTGGATGCGGTAGACGTAGAATTCCTGGTAGTGTTTCAGGGGGTTGCCGACGCCGCGGTATTCGTCGTCGTCGAACACGACCGAGCCGTCGCTCTTGATGTTGTCGATGACGCCGACGTGCCGGTAATCTCTGAAAATACTCCTCGGCGGCAGCAACGGCACCACGTCGTTGTCGTTGACCCAGCGGCGGCACATGATCGACAGCTCGTCGTCGTATCGCCTGCGGAACGCCTCGTTGCCGCACATTGGCGCGCCGTACGTATAG